>DASWKU010000545.1:0-5846 GCA_036396455.1 Flavobacteriaceae bacterium | reverse complement strand
TCTTTTTCCCCTTTCTCCAATAACCAGCGCCGAAAATCCTTATAGAATTATTTCTAATAGCAAAACGAACGGTCAAAATATGTTCTTCTACTTTACCTAAGCAAAAATACCTATCTTCATCATTGCTATGATTAAGGTCTTTAAGCACCACTCTATTTAAGTCTAAAAAAGCTTTCTGTGCTTCATAAAAACTTATATGATGTTTTTCAATATTTACTTTGTTTTTTTCTTCGTTCCATTCAAAGGTAAATTTCATCTTTTAGGTCCAAAATAACATAAAATACTGTTAATGTATATATTTTTATATGGGTATTTATACATAAATTTTTAAGGTTAAATCAATTTATTTCTAGTGTTTTAATGATAATCCTTATTAGACAGGCAATTTTAACAGGATTAGAAAAATTCCGATAGGCGCACTTACGCATTGAAAATTAATTTTCAATGACCTGCTCAAAGTTTAGAAAAAATCCCATAGCCTACCGAAGCAAAAACACGAATTTTTATAACCTGAACTAAAACCTGTTTTCCTGAATTTGACAATTGTAAGTTATAGCTAACATTCGTAGAATTTAGGTATACGCAATATACAAACCTTAGTTTGTTGCTTTTTAAAGCGCTTGGAAGGTTTATCAAATAATGGATTACAGAGTTTGCATGAAAACAGAAAAAGCAATAAAAATATGCAAAGCACAATGTTCATGAAGAAAATGATAAATTTCTGAATGCGCACTTAAAGAACTTTTAAAAAAGTTGCGTGCGGTCTTGCAGACAGCCGATATAAAAAATAGTGTTTTTTAGAACGGAAATTGATCAAGTCATTTACTACTGCATGTTTTTTGTTGCAGAATGATAAATAATCGTCATAAGGTGATGTGGATATTAATTTTGTTCATGAATTGAGTTGTGAAAAGAGGACAGTATATTAATTGGTCAACTAAAATTATAATTATCCTTCTAGGAGCGTGGTTAGGATTAGAACTTTTGTCGTTGTTTTTTGCTGAAATTATTCTAACTATTTATTATATATTAGGTCTTTTTACTTAATCAAACTCTGCAATCCATTATTTGATAAAGCTTCTGAGCAATTTAAAAAGCAACGTTGTTTACAACGTATATTACGTATATCTAAATCCTATAGATATTATTTCTATTTAAAGAAATAATATCTATCTATTATATAAATAAATGACATTTAAAGTTTCTCTAAAAAAGAACACCTTAAAAAGAAAAGGTCGTCCAAAGTTTTTAAGTTCAATTACAAATATCTCAGTTTCAAAGTCACAAGATAGAAGGCATATATTACATGGAACAATACATATTATTAATATATTAATCAATTCTTTCAATAGAGTTCTTAATAATATTGGAATTGATAATTTTATGGCTCTAATTGACGGAGTTTTAACAGATTTCCGACAAAGAAATATTAATTTCCTTATATCAAAAAATGCTTCACTGGAAGAGAAAGTAAAGAAAGTAATTACTATTGCTTTTAGCAAGAGAGAAAATTTGACCATTGGCTCTTCGGTTCATAATCAAGGAATTGAAAAAGCCAGAATAACCATAGAATCAATTAAAAAAGAAATTGACAAATATTGTGGAAGTCAAATTAGAGATTTTTTAGAAATAAAGACAAAAATTATACTTCTTCTTATGAATAAGACAAAAAATAAGAGTAATGGTAAAGTTGCTAATTATAGGATTGAGATATTAAATATACTAAAAAAATCAATAGCAGATGCTACCACAATCCTAGAGTTAATTGAATTATTAAATAATTTTGAGTTTAGTTGTACTCTTGACATCATTAATGAAAATACTACGAAAGAACAAAATATTTGGGGCTTAAACTCAATAAATAAATTGATAATTGCTGTAAATACTTATAATGAACAGGGAATTTATCAGGTATTGTTATAAAATCAGAATGCTAAAAATTATAGTATCAACCTTCTTATACTCACTTTTTTTGTTGCAAACATTTAATGCATGTGCGATAGAATGCAACAACAATAAAGTACGTATATTGTCTATTAATGGTGGAGGTGTTAGAGGAATTATTCCATCTATAGTTTTAACTGACATTGAATCAAAACTTAATGGTAAATCAATAGCAGAATCTTTTGATATTATTACTGGAACTTCTACAGGAGCAATAATAGCTTTAGCTCTTAATGTACCAGACCCAAATAATAAGAATAAACCAAAATATAAATCAAACGATATAGTAAATTTATATAAAGATTTTAATAGTAACGTATTTGATACAACTTTTCGTAGAAAATTTTTTAGCATGAATGGGTGGTTATCTTATAAATATAACTCAAAGCCCTTAAATAAATTATTAAAAAAATACCTTGGAGAAACAAAAATCAGTGAATCTATTAGTAACTTAGTAATTCCTGCATATGATGTAAAAAATAATAAAACAGAAATATTTAATACTAGACAGGCAAGGCTATTTCCTGAAAAGCATGATTATAGAATGTGGGAGGTAGCACTTGCTGCGACAGCAGCACCAACTTATTTCAAATCTTTCAAAATAAACAACAGAGAGTTTATAGATGGAGGATTAACAATGAATAATCCTACTTTAGCTTCAATGATTCATGCATTTATGCTATGTGGTAGAAGAGTTGATTTTTTTATTTTATCTATTGGTACAGGTAGAACTAAAATAGAAAATTTGGTTGGTTCTTCAGGAAAACTTGGGTGGTTAAAACATATATTAAACATAACTATAGATGGAGTAAGTCAACTTAATCATAAACAAGTACAATTGGTAATTTCTGAATTAAATAAAGATAGAAAAGATAATAAATATGTTTATTTAGATATTGTAATAGATAAAGAAAATGAATTACTTGATAATACATCTACACAAAATATTCAGAAACTAGAAGAATACGGTAATTATCTTATAAAAAAGGAATCACAAGAAATAAAAAACATAGTTAGTATAATTATGAAAAGTTATTCTTTGTTAGAGCAAGAATAGAATGATAAAACTGATTGACTCAGTTAGAAAGACACCCAAGCCTATCAAATTAAGATGTGAACTTTTCGAAAAGAGAGGCCAAAACATTTTTAACAGGCTTAGGTTCTTTTTTAAAGTCTGTTAATATAAGTTGCCTTTCTAAAACATCTGAACTATCAGTGTTAGTTTTCATCTTTTTCTTTTTATTTTGAGGTTCTGGCTTTATATAAAAATTTTTTTCGATCCCAGTTTTTTGATTAACAATCTTGTGTATTCTAGTTTTCTTAAATACAAACTTAACAGCAATTACTCTGCGCCCTTCCTTAATCTCTTCATATCCTAAATTCATTTTGTAATTATCATTGATTTCTTGGCAGGCATGGTCAAATGTTCTGTGTTTGAAATGATTGTATTTTTTAAAATTATCTCCAACAGCAAATATTTCTCTCAATTGCTCAATTGATTTAATTAGATATCCAGTATCCTGAAATTCTTGAATTAACTCATATAAACGAGTTGTATAAAGACTACGGAAATTAGCTATTTCCTTTAGGTTATAAAGTACAAACTTTTGTCTTACCTGAGATAGATAAGGCATTATGTCATCAGTAAACTTAATTGTTATATATCCCCTTGTTTTATTATACTTAGCCATGGAACAAACATTAATTTGCCAGAGTTCTGATGATTCGTTTCTAGAAAGCGTTAAGTCTGTTTTCATTAATTTTCTACATGCTTTATTAAGAAGCCTATAGCTATTATGAATATCAGTATTAAAAAATTCACTAAACTCTTTAGCTGTTAATATATGCTCTCTTTGCAATTGTTCAGGTTGTAAATATTTACCTAATTCATTTACTCCACCAAGTTTACTTACTAAATACAAAAAAACTTGATAATCATTATGAGTAAAATTACCAAAATTAGCATTATTAAGCTTTTTATTTTTATATACTTTTGGAGTTCTTATTTTTAAAATCATAAAATCAAGCTTAAAATTGACACTTAATACCACATAAAAACATACGTGGTATTAAGTGTCAATTTTAACAATCATTTAAGGTGTAAATTTGTGGCATTTAAGGTGTAAATTTGTGGCATTTGCCACCTCAGAAGTCAATCAACTCTAAGGCTAGAAGGGTGCCTACAAATAATACTACGTATAACAAATAAGATAACAAAAGGGATAAGTCTGTGGACAAGTTAACCAAAATTTATGGTTTTTGGGATAAATTTTTAATTGTAATTTAAAAACTTTAAAACTTAAAATTTCTTCTTATCTAATTCATTAATTATATTTAAGTAATTCCTAACATTCTCAATGAAATCCATAATTATGGTACAATATTGAGTTCGCTACCGCTCACAAAATAAACTATTTAATATGAGGGGATACCCCTCAAACTCCCCTAATTAGCAAGAAAGGTTTTTATCGATTTAAGATAGTTTTTAGAAGCAAAAATATTGTTTTGGTAGTTAGGGTTATAAAAAGCAAATACCCCTACTCAAAAACTCTTATTTTGGCAAATAAAGCTATTTTGTAGACGAGTAATGTTAGTATTAATGAATTTTGCTAATATTGAGGTTTTATTTCTTAATCTCTGACAGACAGATTCTTTCTGTAACCATTTTAAGTTTTTCTACTCTTTCTATTAAATATTCCAATTGAGTTTTACTAATTATATAATCTTTGTTGTATCTTGCTTCTATATATGCTGCTCTGAGTAATTTAAAACACTTTTTCTGTTCTGGTAAATCAAAAGGAAATATTTTTAGCAAATCGTCATGATAATGACTAATCATACAACCTAATTTCCTTATATCGTGAAGTTTAGGCTTATAACCAGAAAAAACTAATAAGATCGTGTGATAAAAACTTTCTGTTGCTTGATGCAGGTAAAAAGCAGTAAGACTATAATCATTTCTTTCAAATGCGTTACCTGCATCAATAAGAAATCCAGAACCTTTGTGAAACCAGTAATCATAGTCATTCTGAGCAATATTTCTTCTTTCATCCTTACCTAGTTCCTTTACCTTTGACAGTTGATATTCACCACTGTCATATAATAAAATACCTTCCTTTTTTATATCCGAAAAGAAATATTGCCCTTGTTCTAGTTGCTTGTTTACTAACCCTATTGATTCAATAATCAAAGTTACCCATGGATTATCTTCTAAGTTCTTTTTCTTTAGTTGTTTATCTATCCTTTCTTCTATGTTCAATGCTTTAGAATATGAATATTTGCCTTTTCTCATTATCAGCAATATATCTAAATCGCTTTGGTAAGTATAAGTTATGTGTCCTTCGACATATTTATCATCAACCCAAGTCCCATTTGCATAAGAACCAAATAAAATAATTTTAGCTATTTTATCTTTAGCGACAGATAAAATCTCTTCCACTATCAGTGCTATCCTGTCCTTAATTGGTTGAGTTCGTTCTGGTAATTCCGATTTCATAAGTCTGATCAGTTACTTAAGCTTTTTTACGTTTCTTATAGTGGTTAGCATATTTATCCAATACGGTTTTTATCATTTTTTGATATGGAATATGATGTTCAGATGCTTGAGACTTAAAAAAATCAACACTACCTTTACTTAAAGAAATAGTGATTTTGATAGATTCGTTCTTTAAAACCAAATTCTTCGGTTCTGGTAAAAAATCATTTACCATTTCTACATCTCCTATCTCACCTTTACTGTATTTTATTTTCTTTTTCATAAATCTTTTTCCCCTTTCTCCAATAACCAGCGCCGAAAATCCTTATAGAATTATTTCTAATAGCAAAACGAACGGTCAAAATATGTTCTTCTACTTTACCTAAGCAAAAATACCTATCTTCATCATTGCTATGATTAAGGTCTT
>DASWKU010000544.1:0-8288 GCA_036396455.1 Flavobacteriaceae bacterium | reverse complement strand
CAAAACGTAATAAACTTCAATTTAAGCCTGCCAGAATTTAACTAAACTGCTTTGCTAAAAAATCAAAAAGCCCTTGAAAAGGGCTTAAATGAATTCGTTTTTTATGAATTTATGGACTTGTGCAACGGTTACCGGTGTTGTGTGCAGTTTTTTTATTGATGTATTGGTTCATTTTCCATTATGTGAAAGGTCAGACTTGGTTTCCGTCCATTATATAAAAATAAGTTTGTCGAGTCCTTTATTCCGCCAAAACTTTTATCCAATTCAGCTTTTCTTATCGAATCAGCTGGTTTTTTAAACTCATACGAGAGAAAAATCCATTTATCTTTTTCGAATTCCACATACTCTGTTCGTTTCAAGTCCGAATTTCCAACCTCAAAAACAATTTTGTGTTTTCCTTTAGTCAGCTTTTTGTTTTCAATGTATTGTAAGTCAGGTGCAATATTTGTGTATTTAGCACTTTGGTCAAATATTGTGTCGTTATCCACTATCAATCGCAAAGGAATTTCAGTTTGGTCTTGACTTCCATTCGAGATATAAAAAATTCCGTCAACTTTTGATTCGCAACCGAAAAGTGAAATAAATAATATAAATGTTAGTAGTTTTCTCATTTCTCAAATTGCACACAACTGGTTATATGCTAACAAATGTTACTGATTATTGGCGAATAATTCCGTATAAACAAAGGTTTGCATAACGTTTATAGTAAATATAATACTTTTTTTAACAAGGACTGTCGCATCAACAAATCATAATCTATCGCTTAAAAGCCCTTGATTAGTGGGCTTCGATTCCAAAACTCGTTTTATGGCAATATCTAAAGGGCTCTTGATTTGCAACAAATCCTTTTTGCTTACATGCGTATAGATCATAGTCGTTTCTGGCTTGGCATGTCCCAAAAGCTCTTGTATATACCTAATGTCTATCCCTTGTTCCAGCAAATGGGTGGCATAACTGTGCCGTAAGGTGTGCGGTGTGACATATTTGTTGATTCGTGCCTTTTTGCAACTGCTTTTTAAAAAGGCTCGTATGCTCTCTGCACTATATTGAGCCTTGCTCTGACCTTCAAACACAAACATCTTGGGTTGATAACTCATAACATAGTTATTTAAAAGTGGTAAAAAAGCCTCGGCCAAGATAATATAACGGTCCTTTCGGCCTTTGCCTTGTCGTACAACCAATTGTCTGCGGTCTATATCAATGTCTTTAAGCTGTAAACCTATAAGCTCACCAATGCGCAGGCCACAGGAATAGATAAGGGCCAAAATAGTGCGATGCTTTAAATTATTCGTACAGCGTATCAAGTCCAACACCTCTTCTTGCGATAATACCGAAGGCAATCGCTTGTCTTTTTTTGGCATGGTCAAGGCCACATCGTTAATCTTACAACTTGGATAATACAAACTAAACAATTTTAAGGCACTTATAAATTGCCTATGTGTACTCACAGAATAACCTTTGGGCACCATAATACGTTCAATAAAGAGTTCAACCGAACGATTGGTTATATCTGTAAGCGGCGTGTTGTTATAAAACTCAACAAGGTCGGCCGTGAGTGCCAAATAGGTGCTTACCGTACTTTTACTGTAGCGCTTACCTCTTAAATAATCTCGAAAACCCAGTAAAATGGAACGATGGGATGCATTGATTTCCCTAACACGTTTGCTGTGTTTGGATTTACCAATAATACTATGGTCAACTGTATTGATAAGCTTTGCATGGCCGTCAAAAAGTTTAAAAATTTGTGGGATGACCATTGGGTCATAAGGCACATACCAACACTTAAACGTGGCACTCCAACGTGAGCCTAATAACCGTCGGGTGAGTGCAATTAAATCCTCGTTATAGGGAAATTTTAGGCATATCTGATGTGCGCCTCTATGATACTTGGGTGCCAATTGTATCGTGGGTAAATCGCTCATAAGCTAGTGGTTTAGGAGAATATAAAAATACAAAAAACAAGTGAACCTACAACAATGTCAGTCTGAGCTTGCCTGCCCGACGCAGGCGGGTTGAAGACCAACAACTAACAACAGAAAAACCCACTTACAAACTCCAACCTTCCCTATACTCGCGTTTTACAAATTGGTTGGCCGGTTCAAAATTGGCAATTTTCATATTGGCACCATCCCAAAGCAGTTTTTTACGTCCAGGATAGTCAAAACCATTGCCACGCTTTTCCCTTAAATTATAGCTTCTAATGGCCAAATTGCCCATTAAAATGGCTTCTGTTAGTGGGCCTGCAAAATCAAACGAAGAGGTCAATGCCTTATGTTTTTCTGTTCCAAAACCTTGTTTGCAGGCCTCAACCCAAGATGCCTGATGTCCATTTTCTGGAAGATTGTTGTCGACAAAATCACTTTGTTCTTCTTTTAAAATATCGCCATTGTTCAGATATATTTTTGGGTTACGGGCATACGTGCCACAGGTCATAATGCCTTTTTCGCCAATCATGATCACACCATTCGAACTGTCTTCATCACCTAAAGGATGATCAGCCGGAATTAAATCGGGATGGAATGGACGCAAACCGCCATCGGTCCAGGTCATGGTCATTTCGGTAGGGTTTTTATCAGATGCGGGAAACTTCAGCTGAGTTCTGGAGGATACTGGACAGGATTCAGGAAAATACTCTGGAACCCAGTCGCGTTTAAAGACCGATCCAACACTGCTTTCCACTTCAGTTGGATAGCCTAGGCCAAGGACCCTGAACGGAGGATCGATCAAATGGCATCCCATATCTCCTAAAGCACCAGTTCCAAAATTCCACCAACCTCTCCATTTAAACGGATGGTATAAGGGGTGATAATCTACCATTTGTGCCGGACCTATCCAAGTGTCCCAGTCCAATCCTTCAATAATAGTGGGTTTATCGGTTGGGGCCGCAATACCTTGGGGCCAAACAGGACGATTGGTCCAAACATGAACCTCTTTTACCGTTCCTATTAACCCTTGGTCAAACCATTTGATCATCTGTTTCACGCCATTTCCCGAAGCACCCTGATTACCCATTTGAGTGACCACACCATATTTATTGGCCGCTTGGGTCATCATTCGGGCTTCATGGATATTGTGGGTCAAAGGTTTTTGAACGTACACATGTTTGCCCATTTTCATGGCGGCCATGGCAATGACGGCATGGGTATGGTCGGGAGTTGATACGGTTATGGCATCAAGGTCTTTGATCTCGTCAAGAACTTTTCTGAAGTCCTTATATTTTTTGGCATTCGGAAATTTATCAAACAGACTTGATGCTTGGTTCCAATCGACATCACAAATTGCAGCGATATTGGAAGCACCCTTGTTCCATGCATTGATGGCATCGGAATGTCCTTTGCCACCACCGCCAATAATGGCAATGTTCAATTGATCGCTTGGAGGAATGAACCCCTGGCCCAATACATGTCTGGGAATAATGGAAATTCCCACTGTGGTCAACGCTGTGTTTCTAATAAATGCCCGTCTGCTTGTGTTGTTGTGGCTCTTACTCATAACTAAAAGTGTTAAAAATCATTTGACTTTTTATAGGCTTCTATGACCGCTAATTCTCCTGCTTTTCCTTCAATGGAATTGCCATGTTCCATGCCGATAATGCCATTATAATTTTTTTCGTGAATAAATTTGAAAACGTTTTTGTAATTGATTTCACCTGTGGTTGGTTCTTTTCGTCCGGGATTGTCGCCTACTTGAAAATAGGCGATTTCGTCCCAACAGGCTTCAATGTTTGGTATTAAATTGCCTTCTTGTATTTGTTGGTGGTAAATATCAAACAAGATCTTGCACGACGGTGAATGGACCGCTTTGCAGATTTCAAAAACCTGTGGTGAATGTTGTAAGAACATCCCGGGATGGTCCCTGAAATTTAGGGGTTCAAGTACCATGGTAAGTCCGTGGGGTTCCAGAATTGCAGAAGCCTGTTTTAAACTTTCAATGACATTTGAAGTCTGAAAACCTTTGCGCTTTCTTAAATCACTGTACCCAGGAACAACGGTCATCCATTTGGTGTTGATGCGCTTTGCAATGTCTATGGAATTTGTGATATCATTCAAAAACTCTTGCCGTGACTCCAGATTTCCTGAAGTTAAATTTGGGCTGTTCCAATAAATTTTATGGGCCACAAAAATGCCCATCTGCATTCCTAAATCTGCTAGAAGTTTTCCAATAGCTTCTTGTTCCTGTACAGGTCGGTTTCGCATTTCATTATCTTCAAAAGCCGTAAAGCCTTGATCTGACATGAACTTGATCTGATCCAATATGGAATCACCCGCATGGTGCTTGAACATGCCATCATGAGGCGCGAATTTAAGTTTGAAAGTGTCTTTATTTTTTGGCTCTAAAGCGTTATGTCCGAAAACAAATGGCGCAGCCAGTGTTGTAGCAGAGGCGGTAAGTAATGTATTTTTGACAAACTTCCTTCTATTCATCCTTAACTTATAAAGACCAAGATTTTCCACCGGTCAGTTCCTGCAAGTCACCACAAAAATTGGCCCCTGGAACCGGATCATAAGCCAAAACGTTCTCGCCAATCTCTTGGGTTGTCTTATAAGCGTTGATGGTCATCCATTTCAGGTTATTTAAAAACTCCGATTTGGTCATATCTTTTGATTCAGGATTGGCTTCTCTTTCTTGGTCGATTTCATCCTTGATAAGCATGTGGTTGTCTAAAAGTGCTTTATAATCTTCTTGAGTCACCTTTTCGATTTTATCTTCTGCATTTGGTTTAAGAACTGAAATAATATTACTAAAAGCTGCTTTTATCTGTGCTTGACTTTCATCATCCATTACCTCGTGAATGTATTTATCAATAAATTGTGGCACATTGACTTCAGTTGCTGATGGAATATCTGTTTTTGGTAACATGATATCTACAAGATTCGTGAGAACAACGCCTTCCTCAACACTTAAAAATACTGGAGTCCAAGTTTTGGCATCACTGGTACAACTTTGTAATAAACTGATTATAGATGGTGATGCTACAACAAATCCCGTTGCAAGACCTAAATTTTTTAATGCTTCTCTTCTTTTCATGATTTAATAAATTAAGTGTTCGATTTTTTAAATTCTTTGGCTGCATGATTGGCTGCTCTTGCCGTAAAGGCCATATAACTGAGCGATGGGTTTTGGCAGGCCGACGACACCATAAATGCGCCATCGGTTACATACACATTATTACAGGCATGTATTTGATTGTATTTGTTCAGCACTGATGTTTTTGGGTCGTGACCCATACGGGCGGTTCCCATTTCGTGGATTCCCAGGCCCATGCCTCCAATGTCGTCATAAGCATGAATATCTTTAAAACCTGCAGCTTCCAACATTTTAACGGCCTGTTCTTTCATGTCTTTTCGCATGGCATGCTCGTTCTCGCCAAAATCGGCATCAAAGGTTATGGTTGGCAACCCCCATTCATCTTTCTTATCATAGTTCAAATACATTCTGTTATTATGGTTTGGAAGCGTTTCTCCAAAAGCGGTTATGCCCATACGCCATTCACCTGGTTTTAGAATGGCTTCTTTTAATTCGGGGCCATATTTAAGTTCGGCAACGAGTTCTGATGTTCGACCTCTTCCGGCACCTCCTTCATAACCATAGCCTCTTATAAATTCTTTGGTATCGGTATCGCCACCTATATTTCTGAATCTTGGGATATATAAGGCAGCAGGTGGGCGTCCTTTATAATATTTGTCATCAAATCCCACGGCGGTACCTGAAGCACCTACACTAAAGTGGTGGTCCATTATATTATGTCCCAATTCACCACTATCATTGCCCAAACCGTTAGGAAACCGATTGGATTTTGATTGCAATAAAATGGAAGCTGAAGCCATGGCCGAAGCGCATAAGAAAATCACTTTTGCCTTAAATTCAAAAATTTCCTTGGTCTCGGCATCAATAACTTTAACGCCGGTTGCTTTACCGAGTTGTTCGTCATAGATAACTTCGTGAACAATTGAAAAGGGTCTCAACGTCATATTTCCTGTAGCTTCTGCAGCGGGAAGTGTCGATGAATTACTACTAAAATAAGCACCAAACGGACACCCACGCATACACCTATCCCTATATTGGCACGTACTTCTACCCAATCCGGGTTTTGTGCCTTCAGTAATATGGGCAACTCTGCCATGGGTCACAACCCTGCCATTCAGGTTTTCAGCGACTTTATTTTTAAAATGTTCCTCGACACAATTCAAATTCATGGGTTTTAAAAGCTTTTGGTCAGGAAGTTGTTTTAATCCTAAATTCTCACCGCACACCCCAATATAGTCCTCTACATGGTCATACCAAGGTTCGATATCCTTGTAGCGAACAGGCCAGTCCACGGCAATACCATCTTTTTTATTGGCTTCAAAATCCATGTCGCTCAATCTATAGCTATGTCTTCCCCACATGATGGAACGCCCGCCAACATGGTAGCCACGAATCCAATCAAAACGGCGATCTTCATTATAGGGATGTTTTAAATCGTCCACAAAAAAATGCTCATGGGCTTCATCGGTTACAAAACCTGTACGGTGTTGTTTTGGTTTTCTTTCCTTGGTTTCCCTTGAAGGTGCCCCTCCGTTTGGTAAATCCCAAGGATCTAGATTGGCTGTTGTGTAGTCTTCCACATGTTTTACCATTCTTCCCCGTTCAAGAACCAATGTTTTAAGTCCGTTTTCACATAATTCTTTGGCAGCCCATCCACCAGAAATTCCTGTCCCAACTACAATAGCATCGTATTCTTCACTTATTATATTTAAAGTATTGCCGTACATCCTTTGATTTTAAAACTTAAAGCACATATAGTTTCTGTTACTGGATCAAATATTATTTTTTTTCAATTGTTCGGCGGCATGATTGGCAGCTCTTGCGGTAAATGCCATATAGCCCAAGGATGGATTATGGCATGCAGCCGAAGTCATAAAAGCACCATCTGTTACATATACATTTTTGCAGGCATGGATTTGATTGTTTCCATTTAAGACCGAAGTTTTTGGATCCCTTCCCATTCTTGCGGTTCCCATTTCATGGATGCCCAGTCCCAATGCCCTACCGTCGGGATTGTCATATGCCTGGACATCTTTAAATCCAGCAGCTTCCAACATTTTTACCGCTTGTTCTTGAATGTCCTTACGCATGGCCATTTCATTGTCGCCCAAGTCGGCATCAAAGGTTACTGTTGGCAATCCCCATTCGTCAAGTTTGTCATAATCCAAAAACATCCTATTTTCGTGTTTAGGCAATACTTCACCAAAACCGGTCATGCCAACTCGCCACTGGCCTGGCTTTAAAATGGCTTCTTTGAGTTCTGGTCCATATTTTAATTCAGCAACCATGTCTGACATACTTGATCTACTGGCACCACCTTGATATCCATAGCCTCTAATAAAATCTTTGGTATCAGTATCCCCTCCAAGGTTTCTAAATCTTGGAATATAAAATCCATTGGCTCTTCGACCTTTGGTATATTTATCATCAAATCCTTCTGCAATAGCCGAAGCTCCTGCGCTTAAATGATGATCCATAATATTGTGTCCCAACTCTCCACTATCATTGCCCAATCCATTAGGGAAACGGTCGGATTTGGACTGCAATAAAATAGAGGCAGAAGCAATTGCAGAGGCACACAAGAAAATGACCTTAGCCTTAAATTCAAACGTTTCTTTGGTTTCAGCGTCAATCACTTTAACTCCTGTTGCTTTTTTGGTTGCATCATCGTAAACCACTTGATGAACAATGGAATTGGGTCTTAAAGTCATGTTTCCGGTAGCTTCAGCTGCTGGAAGTGTGGATGAATTACTACTAAAATAAGCTCCAAAAGGACAACCTCTCATGCACCTATTTCTATATTGACAGGTACTTCTACCCAATCCAGGTTTTGTGCCTTCGGTAATGTGGGCTGTTCTACCAATGGTCAACACTCTATCGTTAAAATTTTCTGCTATTTTTTCTTTAAGGTGTTCTTCAATACAGTTGAGATTCATAGGTTTTAATAATTTACCGTCAGGATATGTTTTTAAACCTAAATTTTCACCACTTACACCAATATATTCTTCAACATGGTCATACCACGGTGCAATATCTTTGTAACGTACAGGCCAGTCCACAGCAATGCCATCCTTTTTATTGGCCTCAAAATCAATGTCACTTAAACGATAACTTTGCCGTCCCCAAGTTAAAGACCTCCCGCCAACATGATAGCCTCGCATCCAGTCAAAACGTCTTATTTCATTATAAGGGTGCTTAAAATCATCTACGAAAAAATGTTGATGTGCTTCATTGGTGGTGTAACCCGTTCTATGTTGTTT
>DASWKU010000543.1:0-1659 GCA_036396455.1 Flavobacteriaceae bacterium | reverse complement strand
GAAATGAATCCCGATTTTAAATGGTTTGTAACAGAAGCCTCAAAAGTGGGAATTAAGGATTTTATTGTACGTTCCAACCTAACCATAATGAGGTCCAATAAAAAATATTACGATTTACCTGAGTTTTTCAAGCACTATAATATTCATGTGGTGAGCTCCATGCCCCATTGGACCAAAGGAAAAACCGACAAACAACGAGGAGATGGCGTGTTTGATAAATCTATTGAAGCCTTGCAAGAGTTAAACGCCATTGGCTATGGTATGCCCAATAGCCGTTTGCGCTTGGATTTGGTCTATAATCCAACTGGAGCATTTTTACCGGGCAATCAAACCGCTTTGGAAAAAGATTTTAAAAAGGCGTTATTGGAAGATTTTGGCATTCATTTTCACAATCTATTTGCCATCACCAACTTGCCCATCAGTCGTTTCTTGGACTACCTGATTGCTTCCGAAAATTATGAAGATTATATGTATGCCTTGGTAGAAGCTTATAATCCCGTGGCCGTACATAACGTGATGTGCACCAATACACTTTCAGTGAGTTGGGATGGCCATCTGTACGATTGTGATTTCAACCAAATGTTGGAACTTCCAGTAAATAGTAAGGTTAAGCATATTTCGGAATATAATGAAGCCTTACTTGAAGGTAGAAACATCATGATTTCACAACATTGCTATGGCTGTACAGCGGGTGCAGGAAGTAGCTGTCAAGGTAGTGTAGTTTAAAAAGCATCTATGGGTTTGTTAAGTAAAAATAATACGGATGGTAATGAAATGGTATTCAACTTTCATTTTCCAACATCAAAAAAGGCACTTATCATTTTTACCAGAAATCCCGAACTGGGCCAATGCAAAACCCGTTTGGCCAAAACCATTGGTGATGAAGCGGCATTAAAAATTTACTCCTATCTTTTAAAACACACTGCACTGATTTCGAAGCCCGTTAGGGCCGATAAATATGTGTTCTATTCTGAAAATATTAATAAAAACGACCTATGGAATTCTGATGTTTTCAGAAAAAAACTGCAATATGGGACCGATTTAGGCTCACGTATGGAAAATGCCTTTTCAGAATTATTTGGTCAAGGTTATGAAAAAGTGATGATTATCGGAAGTGACCTGTTGGATCTTAATCAATACCATATTGAACACGCTTTTGAAGCATTGAACCAGCATGATGTGGTCATTGGTCCATCAAAAGATGGCGGCTATTATTTACTGGGAATGAAAATGATACCTAAAAATATCTTCAAAAATAAAGCTTGGGGAACCGAAACCGTTTTAAAAGATACTTTAAATGATTTACATCATATTGATGTTGAATTAATGGAAGAATTAAACGATATCGATACCTTTGAGGATATGAAACACTATAAACAATTGGAACAATTTTACATTTAATATGGTTAAAGAAATAAATGAAACTGTTGAATATCTTCAAGCCAAAGGTTTTGATGCACCGGAAATAGGAATTATATTGGGTACCGGCTTAGGACAATTAATACATGAAGTTGAAATTTTACACGAAGTGAGCTATAATCACATTCCA
Organism: Flavobacteriaceae bacterium; assembly: GCA_036396455.1. Taxonomy (GTDB): domain Bacteria; phylum Bacteroidota; class Bacteroidia; order Flavobacteriales; family Flavobacteriaceae; genus Geojedonia. The sequence continues at coordinate 110 of DASWKU010000543.1, read as the reverse complement.
AACTTTCCAACCGCAACGGTCGAGTTTCACAAAGGAAAGCTCATTTTTGGGATACTTGAAGGTAAAAAAGTGATCATAATGCAAGGGCGTTTTCATGTTTATGAAGGCTA
>DASWKU010000542.1:0-5636 GCA_036396455.1 Flavobacteriaceae bacterium | reverse complement strand
AAAATTACCTACAATATAAACTATACGATAAACAATAATAAAATATTAATCAACTAAACTAAACACTATTTGCCTATGAAATAGATACACATAAAAAACAACAACTAAACAAAACACATCTTACGCTCCTTCACGACAATTTAGAGCAAAAAAAAACCGGAAAATGGTGACACATTTCCCGATTTAATTAAGACGTGATTAAAATTAAACTAATAACCACAATTAACACTTCAAAAGTATGAAAAAACTTCTTAACAAGAAAAGAAGCCAACATCGTCCATTATTAAAATTCGATTTAAAGATGAAGCTAAGTGCCTTATTTATATTCGTTACCTTTTTTACTTTACAGGCAAACACCTCGTATTCCCAAAAAGTAAAAATATCCTTAAATCTGAACAATGTGACTGTTGGCGAACTAATTGATAAAATTGAAAGCACTACCGAATTTAGGTTTGTTTATAAAATTAAAGATGTCAACCTAAAACGAAGCATATCAGTTAACGTAAAAAAAGAGTCTATAACGACCGTTCTTGATAAGGTATTCCTTAATACCGACACCACTTATAGAGTTTACGACAAACAAATATTTCTATTGAAAAAAGAAATGGCGAGTATTCCTCAAAAAGAAGCTAACAATTCTGAAGTAAAGAATAACACGATTCAAACATGGTCGGTAAGTGGCATCATTTCAGATAGTTTCGGTCAGCCTTTACCGGGAGCGAATATTATAGAAAAAGGCACAACAAACGGTACACAATCTGATTTTGATGGCAACTTCGCTTTAAACGTTTCAAATCAAAATGCTGTTTTAGTAGTCACTTACGTTGGTTTCTTATCCCAAGAGATTTCTGTAAATGGGCAAAGAAACATTAATATCCAGCTTAAAGAAGATACAGCTGCCCTAGATGAAGTTGTTGTTATAGGTTATGGAACGCAAAAGAAAGCACTTGTTACAGGTGCCAATTTCCAAGTAGGTGGAGATGATCTTGTAAAAATGAATACAAACAATGCATTGCAGGCATTACAGGGACAGACTCCAGGGGTTCAAATAACCTCAACTTCTGGTCAGCCAGGAGAAGGGATGAAAGTAACCATTAGGGGACTGGGTTCTACAGGAGGCAGTAGTCCATTATATGTCGTGGATGGTATTGTTATTGGTGGTGATATTTCCTATTTAAACAATTCTGATATTGAATCTATTTCTGTTTTAAAAGATGCTGCATCGGCGGCTATCTATGGAGCCCAAGCATCAAATGGGGTTGTTTTGGTGACCACAAAAAAAGGTAAAAGTGGAAGTAAGGGACAAATCACTTTTGACCAGTTTTACGGACTTCAATCGGTTGCAAGAAAGGTTGATTTGTTAAACGCTACGGAGTATGCTACCATAATAAATGAGACTGCGGTAAACTCAGGAAAAGCACCTTTTTTTACTAATGCTGAGATTGCCCAAATGGGTAAAGGAACCAATTGGATGGATAAAATGTTTGTTGACAATGCAGTAACAAAAAATTATTCGCTTGGGATTTCAGGAGGCTCAGATACCTCTGTTTATTCTGGGTCATTATCCTATTTAGGGCAAGAAGGCGTTGTAGGAGGTAAAGACTTATCAAATTATGAACGCTATAATTTTCGATTTAATTCGGAACATAAATTATATAAAGATATTGTAACCTTTGGAGAGAACCTAAGCTTTGCTTACATCGATAAAAATGGTATTGGCGTTGGCAATCAATATAATAATCCGTTGAGAAGTGCTTTTAACGTGAGCCCTCTGTTACCATTTTATGATGAAAATGGAGATTTTTTCAGTACCGTAGGTTATACCGAGCCTTGGCTTGATGGTGCTTCAAACCCATATGCAGCTATGTTTTATGGAAACCAAAACGAAAGCAATGACCAAAAATTAATTGGTAATGTGTATCTGGAAGTAGAACCCATAAAGGGACTAACTTTAAGAACAATGTTAGGTTTGGATTATTACGCAGGGGAAGGCCATTCGTATAACCCCATTTATGAGAAATTGTCTAAGTTTACAGGGCAAAATGATTACAGTTCGGTTTCTCAAAACATGAACAAGGGCAGAACCCTTATTTGGGATAATTTATTGACCTATAAATTTAATGTGGCAGAAAACCATAACTTTACAACCATGCTAGGAACCTCATCCATAAGAGGTAATAGTACTTTTATAAATGGTAGTAATGCCGATGCGGTTTTTAATGACCTAGCGCATGCTTGGTTAGGCGTTACAACAAATTCTGAATCAGATTTATTAAGTATAGGCGGAGGAAAGTTTGAAAACTTTAGAATGTCTTATTTTGGCAGGTTAAGTTATAATTTTAAAGAAACCTATTTATTAAATGCGACATTCAGGGCAGATGGTTCTTCTAATTTTGGTCCAGGGCACAAATGGGGCTATTTCCCGTCGGTATCTGCTGGCTGGGTTGCAACCAATGAAAACTTTTTAAGTGGTTCTGAAATTCTCAACTTCTTTAAGTTAAGGGCAAGTTGGGGGCAAGTAGGAAACCAAAACGCTGGAGCTTTCCAGTATTTGGCCACTATTAAATCAACAACAACCAATTATAGTTTCGGTAACGAAGAAGGCGTGTTAACACCTGGTGCTTATCCTGATAGGTTGCCAAACCCGGGATTACAATGGGAAACATCTGAGCAAATCGATTTAGGGTTTGATGCCAGGCTATTTAAAAACTCACTAAGTGTTAATTTTGATTGGTATAGAAAAACCAATAAAGATTGGTTAATTGTTAAACCAGTATTAGCAACTGCAGGTGCAAATCCACCATTTGTCAATGGTGGTGATGTAATCAATCAGGGGGTTGAACTGGCATTACAATATCAAAACAGTATTGGCGACTTTAACTATACCATTGCTGCAAATGGTGCATATAATGAAAACAAAGTTGGAGAAATACAAACAGCCAATGGGCGTATCGATGGATATTCAAATCAGATATATGCCAATTCACCTATATTTTACAGGGCAGAAAAAGGGTTTCCATTAGGTTATTTCTGGGGTTATAAAACAGCAGGGGTATACCAGAACCAACAACAAATAGATGATTATGGCATTCAGCCAAATGCGACTCCAGGAGACGTTATTTATCAAGACATTAATAATGATGGTAAAATTTCAGATGCAGATATAACGATGGTAGGAGACCCTAATCCGGACTTTACCTTCGGGTTTTCTGTTTCGGGAAATTACAAGGCCTTTGATTTTTCAATATCGGCAAATGGCGTGGCAGGAAACCAAATTGCCCAATCGTATAGAAGCCCAGGAGCTTATGGAAACTATACAACGGCTATACTGGAACGTTGGCATGGTGAGGGTACTTCCAATAGGGTACCTAAATTAACGGATGATAGTAGGAATTTTGCTCAATTTTCAGACTTGTATCTTCAAGATGGTGATTTTTTAAGAATAAATACTGTAACAATAGGATTTGATATCGCTAAATTGAAAACGGCCAAACCAATTTTTGCCAGTCAGTTTAGAGTTTACGCTTCTGTACTGAACCTTCACACCTTTACCAAGTATGATGGTATGGATCCAGAAATAGGATTTGGACCTTCTGATACTAGTGGCTCTAACCCTCAAGCTTTTTCCTCTGGAGTCGATGTAGGGTATTACCCGAGGCCAAGAACATTCATGATAGGGTTAAACGTTAAACTTTAAAAAAGAAGAAAATGAAAAATACATATATATACATATTGTTTTTAGGTCTTTTGTCTTTAAGTTCATGTAGCTTAGATGCTGAACTTTATACACAACAAACAGATGCAAATTTTTATATAAATACAGATGATGCCAAAGCGGCACTAGTTGGATGTTATGATGGATTGCAGGTGGTAGGAGGTAGAGGCGGCTTAAGTTTTCCTGTAATAAGCGAGCTCATGTCTGACGATTGTTTTGGAGGGACCGGCACCAACGATGGTTATGGATTTCAGGCAGTAGATGAATTTGATATATCGCGTTCACCGGCGGATGTCGATTTGTTAAATGGCAACTGGATAGATTATTACAAGGCTTTGTTCCGTTGCAATGTGTTTTTGACCAAAATGGACCAAATTGATTGGGGGGGAGACGATGAATTAAGAATTGCCTACGAGTCTGAGACTAGATTTATTAGAGCCTATCTTTATTTTGAAATGGTGAGGTTATGGGGCAGCATTCCGTTGTTAACAGAACCATCCACTGATAATATTCCGCAAGCCAACCCAGATGATGTTTATATGGTGATTGCAGAGGATTTGATGTTTGCCGCAGATAACTTACCTGCTGAAGCTTATAATACAGTTGATAGTGGTCGTATCACTAAATGGGCCGTCAAATCCATGTTGGCTCGTGTATATTTATATTATACAGGCTACTATGGCAAATCAGATTTGGTAGGCTTGGTGTCTAAAGCAGATGCATTAGGCCATTTAGAAGATGTGATAGCCAATAGTGGTCATGGCTTGGTGGATGATTTTTCAACCCTTTGGCCGGCCGCCTCTGAAGTTGCAGGTACTTATGCAGGTGAAGGTAATAAAGAAAACGTGTTCTCCATTAAATTCACCTATACGAGTGATTTTAATGGAAATACCGATGGTAACCACTGGATGGTTATGTTTGGCATGAGAGGGTTTTCATCTTATCCTTATGGTCAAGGATGGGGTATTACTGTAAATTCAAAGCTTTGGAATTCATACGGCTCAAATGATACTAGACAGGTCGCATCAGTAATTGGAATTGATGAAGAAGGATTGGGGTTAAATAAGGATGGACAACGCGAATATACAGGGTATTACACCAAAAAGTACACCCCAATGTCTGATGAAAACAACAATCCAATTACCGATGGTTTAGGGGCAGGAAGTTTCCAAATTAGTCAGTTTCAAGATTATATTGTTATGAGATATTCTGATGTGCTATTGATGGCGGCCGAATTGGGAAGTGCCAATGCACAAGATTATTTCGATCAAGTGAGACAGCGTGCTTACCAAGATAACTTTACATCCATTCCGGTCAACCAAGCAAATATCATGAAGGAAAGACATTTGGAATTTGCCCTGGAAGGTGTTAGATATTGGGATTTATTGCGTCAAGGAGTTAGTACAGCTGCTGCTGAGATTGCAGAGACTACAACCTTATCTGATGGAAGTACTCCAATCACAAAAACCATCACGGCGGCAAAAATCCAAGCAACAAACGGATTGTCCCAAATACCCAATACACAGATTACGTTATCTGGAGGTGTTTTACAGCAAAATGCTGGTTGGTAATTTTAAACTAAACTAAAAACTTTTAAAGATGAAAAGTAATAAAATAATAATTGCATCATTTTTGATACTAGGAATTGGATTCCTAGTATCATCATGTGAGCCAGATAGCCATTCTTTGGAGGAAACACTTGACGTTAGTGCATTGAATTTTTCTGTTACGCAAAATCCAAATTATGACAATCAAGTTTATTTAAAGAGCAACACATTAGGTGCCCTTCCTTATTGGGATTATGGAATAGGGATTTCAAATAAAACAATAGACACGATAGTTATCCCTTTTGCTGGAACACATAAAATTGAGTATTCTGCATTTTCACAAGGGGGTTATACAACGTCATCAGCAGATGTTA
>DASWKU010000541.1:0-16300 GCA_036396455.1 Flavobacteriaceae bacterium | reverse complement strand
TAAATTGGGCTATGGGATTTTATATTAAATTAGTTAGTTATTTTATATATTGAATATGCTCTGCCGTAATGTGTTTGCTGTCAAAAAAGCCCTGCTCTTCCATCCATTTGTCACTATACACCTTACTCATGTATCTTGATCCGTGGTCAGGGAAAATGACCACTACTTGGTCACCCTTTTTAAACTCGCCTTCGGCATTAAGTTGCTTCAAAGCTTGCATCGCTGCTCCACTGGTATACCCTACAAATAATCCTTCTGTTCTTGAAATTTCTCTAGCCGTATGTGCACTTTCTTCATCAGTGACCTTTTCGAATTTATCTATGAGATCAAAATCGGTAGCTGTTGGAATTAAGTTTTTGCCCAAACCTTCAATACGGTAAGGGTAAATTTCTTTGTCGTCAAACTCACGCGTTTCATGATACTTTTTCAATACAGAACCGTATGCATCAACACCTATGACCCTTATGCTTGGATTTTTCTCCTTTAAGAATTTGGCGATTCCTGAAATTGTTCCACCCGTACCGCTACAGGCTACTAAATGTGTGATTTTCCCATCGGTTTGATTCCAGATTTCTGGACCGGTAGTATTGTAATGTGCATCAATATTTAACTGGTTGAAATATTGATTAATGTATATGGAACCCTTGATTTCTTCATGCAATCGTTTTGCAACCTGATAATAAGAACGTGAATCATCGGCACTTACATGGGCTGGACATACATATACCTTTGCTCCCATGGACTTCAGCATATCAATCTTGTCAGCTGAGGATTTTGAACTTACAGCCAACACACACTCATAGCCTTTAATAATGCTTACCATTGCAATGCTGAAACCTGTATTGCCAGAAGTCGTTTCTATAATGGTGTCACCTGGATTTAAAATGCCTTGTCTTTCGGCTTCTTCAATGATATGAAGTGCAATTCTGTCTTTTGAAGAATGACCTGGATTAAATGCCTCAACTTTTGCATAAAATTCGCCGTCGAAATCGGCGGTCATTCTGTTCAGTTTGATAAGAGGAGTATTGCCTATGAGTTGCAATACGTTATCAAATACCTGTTTGTTATGATTCATAAATGCTATTTATCAGTCCCAAATTAAGAAAATTGTAACTTAAAACCTCGCAAAAATAAGAGATTTTTTTCAATTAGTTATCAATATTCTCCAAATCTAATAAAAAAGCGTATTCTTCTGCATCTTCTTTTAACGCTTCAAAACGTCCAGAAGCCCCAACATGACCAGCTTTCATATTGATTCTTAATAGTAATTTATTAGTGTCCGTTTTTTTGTCCCGCAATTTGGCAACCCATTTTGCCGATTCCCAATATTGCACTTGGGAGTCGTGCAAACCTGTTGTGACCAAAATATGGGGATATTTTTGTTCAGAAATATTATCGTAGGGCGAATATGATTTAATATAATCGTAGTATTTTTTTTCATTGGGATTTCCCCATTCATCATACTCTCCAGTCGTGAGTGGAATACTTTCATCCAACATCGTTGTTACCACATCAACAAATGGTACAGCGGCAATAACTCCATTGTACAAATCAGGTTCCATGTTTATCACTGCCCCTATTAATAAACCACCTGCACTACCACCAAGAGCATATAAATGGTTGGATGAAGTATATCTTTGTTCAATTAAAAATTTGGAACAGGCAATAAAATCGGTAAATGAGTTTTTCTTATTGAGCAATTTTCCATTTTCATACCATGGTCTACCCAAATATTCACCTCCTCTAACATGGGCTATGGCATAAATAAACCCTCTGTCCAAAAGACTTAATCGTACCGTTGAAAAATAGGGGTCTATGGTATGCCCATAAGCACCATAACCATAAAGCAATAATGGGGTTGCAGGGGATTTTATGGTGTCTCTTCGGTAAACCAATGATATTGGAACTTTGGTCCCGTCCGCAGCCGTTGCCCAAATGCGTTCTGATCTATAATTCTCCTTTTTGAATTGTCCTCCCAAAACTTCTTGCTCCTTTTTGACGGTCTGCGTTTTGGTTACCATATTATAATCTATGGTAGAGGAAGGCACTGTAAGTGAATTATAACTATATCTTAAAATAGGTGTGTCAAAATCCACATTTATACCTGTGTGTGCCGTATACGTTTCGTTGTCAAAAGGCAAATAGTAATCTTCTGTTTTATCCCAGCGTTGAATTCTTATTTGGTTCAACCCTTTGTAACGTTCACTAATCACCAAAAAATCTCTAAAAATATCAATATCTTCAAGCAGCACATCAGCTCTATGAGGAATGACTTCAACCCAATGCTCTATTTCAGTGCGCCTTTCGGGAGCTTTCATCAATTTGAAGTTGGTGGCGCCATCTTTATTGGTTAAAATGTAAAAATGGTCATCAAAGTGTGAAATGCTATACTCCAAACCTCTTATACGTTCCTGAAACACCTTGAAATTGCCATCAGGTGTATCGGCATTTAAAATGTGATATTCATTGGTCAATGTACTGTAGCATGCAATGACCAAATATTTTCTTGATTTTGATTTATACACCGTGACCCCAAAAGTGTCGTCAGTTTCGTGATAAACCAAAATATCCTCGACCCTATTTTGTCCAAGTCGATGTTTGTATATTTTATCTGAACGAAGCGTTCTTTCATCATTATTGGTATAAAACAAGGTCTTATTGTCATTGGCCCATGAGGCAGAACCTGTGGTATTTTCTAGATGGTCTTGATAAATTTCATTGGTCAAAAGATTTTTAACCCCAATGGTATATTGTCGTCTTCCCACGGTATCCACTCCAAAGGAAATCATTGTGTTGTCTGGGCTTACACTTAAGCCTACCAAATTAAAATAATCGTGACCTTTGGCCATTTCATTGCAATCAAACAACAATTCTTCTTCGGCATCGAGTGTTTCTTTTTTTCTGGTGTAAATGGGATAATCTTTGCCGGTTTCATACCGAACAATATACCAATAGCCATTGTATTTATAGGGTACGGATTCGTCGTCTTCCTTAATTCTGGACTTCATTTCTTCAAACAAATTGGCCTCGAAGGTTTTGGTATGGACCGTCATCTGCTCAAAATAGGTGTTTTCTGCATTCAAATAATCCAAAACCTCTTGGTCCTCCTTTTGGTTGAGCCAGAAATAATCATCAATTCTTACATCGCCATGAATGGTAAGTTTTTTGGGAATCTTTTTGGCGATGGGTGGTTGAACCTTTTTCTTAATCATTAAATATCCATTAGAAGATTGCAAAAATAGAATTTTTAATTAGAAATACTAAGAACAAAGCCATTGTTAGAAAGACACTGCTTTGTAAATTTGCACAAAACTTTAAAATCAGAAATTTATGTTTGGAGATATGATGGGTATGATGAATAAACTTAAAGAAACCCAACAAAAAGTTGAAGCCACAAAACAACGCCTTAATACCGTTTTGATTGATGAGGCAAGTTCTGACCAAAAACTAAAGGTGACCATCACTGCAAACAGAACATTAAAGTCCATAAGCATTGATGATGAACTTATGGACGACAAGGACATGCTTGAAGATTATTTGGTTTTGACACTAAACAAAGCTATTGAACGCGCTACAAGCGTAAATGAAACCGAAATTGCTGCGGTTGCTAAAGAAGGGATGCCAAATATTCCAGGGTTGGATATGTTTAAGTAGATTCTAGAAACTAGACCGCTTCGCTATCAGATAATTAGAACTTTAGATTTTTTAAAGTCGATAAAAAATAATCATGCATGGCATTGGTGTAATCCAAATGGGTGACAATACGTAGCTTTCCCCCTCCCATACCAATAATATAGATGTTTTTGTCCGCAAGTGATTTCACAAATGTGTTTTCATCGATACCGACGTTCAGTTCAAAAATGATGATATTCGTTTCTATCGGTTCTACTTTTTTGATAAACGACAGTTTTCTCAAGATCTCACCAATTTCTTTGGCTCTTTCGTTATCTTCTTTCAATCGTTCAATATTATGGTCAAGGGCATATAGACCTGCTGCAGCCAAATATCCAACTTGTCGCATATTGCCACCAAAGATTTTTCTAACTTTAATGGCATCCTTCATAATAGTTTCGCCACCTATCAATACCGAACCAATTGGACACCCCAATCCTTTGCTCAAGCAGACCGAAATGGTATCGAAAACGTCACCGTATTGTTTTGGATTTTCATTTTTTTCAACCAGTGCGTTCCATATCCTGGCGCCGTCCAAGTGATATCCGAGCTTATGATCATCACAAACTTTTCTTATAGCTTTAAGTTCTTCAAAATTCCAACATGCACCCCCACCTTTATTTGTTGTGTTTTCAACTTCCACCAAACTGGTTTGGCTATAATAAAATGCATCTGGATTGATTGCTTCTTTTACTTGTTCCGCAGTAAACATACCCATTGTACCATCTATAAGTCGACAGGAAACCCCACTATTGAATGATGCTCCGCCAGCTTCATAATTATAAATATGGGAATACTTGTCACAAATCACTTGTTCACCTGGGTTTGTATGCAGTTTGATTGCAGTTTGATTGGCCATGCTTCCTGAAGGAAAAAAGATAGCTTTATCCATCCCAAACATAGTGGCCAAACGATCCTGTAACATATTAACCGTGGGATCTTCTCCAAAGACATCATCTCCAACCTTAGCGCTCATCATGGCATCCAACATGCCTGGGGTTGGTTTTGTTACGGTATCACTTCTTAAATCAACGATCATAATATCTAATTTGAAAAATAACTACAGGCATCCGTGCCTATAGGTGAACCATCTGGAATTTTTGGAACTTCAGAGGCTTTGTAACCACTTGGATTTCCTAAAAATTTATCTATTTCCTTAACCAAAAGCATGGCAACTGGGTCTATACGACGTTCTTGCAAAATAACCTTGAGTTTCATGACTTCAAAGTTAATGAGTGCTTGAACTTGTGGCAACAATTTATTGTCCCCGGAAATTGCCATAATATGTTTTAATACTGAAATGTTAATGGTTTGTTGTACCTCACCCAAGTACTCTTTATTGGTTTTCTTTTTTATGGTTTCTGAAGCCAAAGTCTCAATAAGTTCCTGTATATCCAACTGGTTAGGATCTAGAACGTGTTGCTGATAAATGCGATTCATTCGCTCGGCATTTAACAAAAGTCCAAGGGTCATATCACAAGACGTTTCAACAGCACCGAAAGGATCAAATGCCACGCCCATATTGCCCTTAAAAGATTCCCTCGTCCTACCATAACCATAAGCTCTTGGCGGAAACAAGTCCAACTTATCCTCTGGAATTGCAAGGGTCTCAGCAGTTAGTGTCTTCAGCAAAGCGTTGAGCGTTTCACGCTGTGTTTTTTCATCAACTGGTTTTACAATCAATTCACTATCACCCTTTACGGCATAATTATAATCCAAACCTCCAATGACTTTGGTTGCAGCTTCCGTTTGATAACGGTGAAGGAAATACAAGGGTACAAACACATCCTCCAAAACAGAATAAGGTTCGTTGGTCCTGATATTGTCCATTGAAAAATTTGAAATGGCTTTGGCCCTAACTTTCAATAACCTGTTGAGTTCATCGGCAGGGGTTTTACCATTGTCCCAAAGATGCGCCAAGGCATGGGCGCCATTTTGGGCACGGGCATCGGAATCGGCAATAAACCGCAACCCATCATTTTGTGCTTTTTCAAGAATGGTATTTAACGCTTCTTTTTCATTGGTCTTGCCATCAAACTGCGAATAGCTATAAGCCACCGTAACCTTATCCCATGTTCCAATTCCAGTAGCATAGGCATCGCTCAAATCAATATCTTCGTTGGTCAATTTAATGACTGGATGGGGATAATCCATTACGGAAGCGCGATCATTTGTGCTTGCTGCAAAGTTATGTGTAAACCCTAAGGTATGGCCAACTTCATGTGCTCCCAATTGTCTGATTCTGGCCAAAGCCATGTCGAGCATAGGTTTATAGTTGTCATCTCTTTCTGCAAATGGTTTATTTACCAATGCCTGTGCAATTAAAAAATCCTGACGAATTCTCAAACTTCCCAAACTGACATGACCTTTGATGATTTCTCCCGTTCGTGGGTCAACAACACTGGCTCCGTAACTCCAACCTCTTGTTGATCGGTGCACCCATTGTATGAGATTGTATCGACAGTCCATGGGGTCTGCGTCTTCAGGCAACATTTTTACTTGAAAGGCATCCTTAAAACCAATGGCTTCGTAGGCTTGGTTCCACCAACTGGCACCTTCCAAAAGTGCTGAACGTACGGGTTCGGGAGTTCCTGGATCCAAGTAATAAATTATGGGTTCAACAGCTTCACTCATGGCCAGTTCTGGGTTCTTTTTTTCCAAGCGATGGCGAATGATATAACGCTTAACAATGGATTCCTGAATTGGTGTGGCGTAATCCATATAGGACATGAAAATAGCTCCGCTTCGTGGGTCAAATTCCCTTGGTTTATAATTATCATCCGGTAACTCAATAAATGAATGATGCTGAATGACGCTAACAAGAGAAGGCGTCGGTGTCACGCTTCTAATGTTTCGTCCTTTTGGGTCTCCTTTAAAGGTCAATAGGGCCTCAAACTCCACATTTTTTGGGAATGCCTTTGTGCGTTCAAGAGACAATGCGCTCTTGCCCAAATCCAGATTATAATTACCTTCATTTTGATCCCGCAATCGGTCGGCAACTCCATGGGTATCCTGAATTAAAAATGGGGTGAAATCAATAATATATTTGCCTTTGGACTGCTCTTCAATTTTAAATCCGAAAAGCACCGATTTGGCAAACGCCTGTTCCACACTTTTTTTCTCCAATTCATTATCGGTAATCGCCCTATAATCCTGATTGGGTTGTACAAGCAGCAACTTGTTTCCAGCCTTAACAAATTTTACAATACGTTCTCCTCCCAATTGTCCTCTATCCAATCCAATATCGTTGGATCCCACTCCCGAAGCAAGAGAACTTACGTATAAAAATTCCTGGTCAAGATTTTCGACCTCTAAATAGATTTTATCCTGAGCTTCTTCATAATAAAAATTAAAATAGCCTTTATAGTTTACCAGTTTTTTATCCTTAAGTACTTGTGAAAATGACAGATTTGAAAGTAAGATTAAAACAAAAAATGTAATGCGTGATTTCATAATTAAAATTTAGGTGATAAAACTACATAATTTAATGTACTATTGAAATACCATCATCCCATTAATTACTTTTTTTTGAATTTGGGTTTATACTACATTATGGTATATACTTAATTATTTAAGGTTGTTTTTATTAAAACTTCACTGTAATAGCTCAATTATTAAACTTTATATATTAAATAACTTAAAACAAATTAGTAAATTTCAAAAAACTACAATTATGGATTTAGGAACATCAAAACCGATATTTTCTTCCTACCAAAAAAATAAGGATTTATTTGATGAAATATTTGACGAGCGTAACAATGTACGTCCGACCTATAAAATGATTTTTGATTTATATAGCGACCATTCTATTGAAGAATTTGCCGGCCTAAACGAAAAAGCCAAAGCTTCTTTTTTTAATCAAGGAATTACCTTCCAAGTCTATAGTGATAAAAAAGCCCTGGAAAAAATATTCCCTTTTGATCTCTTTCCTAGAATAATAGAAGCCAAAGAATGGAAAACCATTGAAAAAGGGGTCTTGCAGCGTAGTAAAGCCTTGAACCATTTTATTTGGGATTTATACCATGAAAAGAATATAATCAAGGAAGGTATCGTCCCGCTCGATTTGATCAGTTCTTCAGTTAACTATCTCCGACAAATGATCGATTTAGATCCACCTGGTGGAATTTACAACCATATTTCTGGGACCGATCTTATCAAACATTCCGATGGTAAATATTATGTTTTGGAAGACAATATTAGATGCCCTTCTGGTGTCAGTTATGTGATTTGTAACCGGAATGCCTTGAAGCGAGCCTTGTTTGGGGTTTTTAACCATTACCAAATTCATGCCGTTACTAATTATGCCGAAAATTTGTTGGAAATCATGGAATCCGTAAAACCGAACCATGTGGATGTGCCAAATTGCGTTGTCATTACGCCAGGTATTTTTAATTCGGCTTATTATGAGCATTCCTATTTGGCCAAAACCATAGGTATTGAACTTGTTGAAGGCAGGGATCTGTTTGTAGAAAACGATTTTGTGTATATGAAAACCATTTCAGGGCCTGAAAAAGTGGATGTCATCTACCGTAGAATTGATGACACGTTTCTTGATCCTTTGGAATTCAGGCAGGACTCTGCCATTGGTGTTCCGGGTCTTTTTGCAGCTTACAAAAAAGGAAACGTGAGTATTGTGAATGCGCCGGGAACAGGAGTAGCAGACGATAAGGCCATTTATACTTACATGCCTGAAATCATTAAATATTATTTGGACGAAAAACCCATTTTAAGCAATGTGCATACCTATCATTGCAGTAAAAAAGAGGATTTAAAATATGTACTTGAAAATATAGCTAAATTGGTCATAAAACCGGTTGATGAAGCTGGAGGATATGGGATTTCAATCGGGAATCGATTGACCAAAACCGAGATTGAAAATGTAAAAAAGGTGATTCTGGAAAACCCACGGAAATATATTGCACAACCCATTATGTCACTATCGGTTCACGCTACGTATTGTGAAGACAGTCAATCCTTTGAGCAACGTCATGTGGATCTTCGAACGTTTACACTTCTTGGCAAGGATAAATCTTTTGTGCTCAAAGGAGGGCTTACTCGTGTGGCACTTAAAAAAGGAAATTTAATTGTGAACTCATCTCAAGGTGGTGGTTCAAAAGATACTTGGGTTTTAAAAAAATAAAGAACTATGTTAGCAAGAGTGGCCAATAATCTGTTTTGGATGGGTAGGTACATCGAACGTGCCGAACACACGGCGCGTTTTATGAACGTCAATTATTTTTCGTCATTGGATGCGCCCAATAAGTTATCCCAATCCCGACAGTTTGTTTTGCATTCCATTTGTTCTATGATTGGTGACGATGTTGATGATGATATTGGGCTGAACGAAGAGGATGTGTTTTTCAATGTGGGATTGAATCCTGAAAAGCCATATTCCATACTTCAATGTGTAAAATTCGCACGAGAGAATGCCAACAGTTCCAGAGATATGATTTCCACTGAGTTTTATGAATCCATGAACAAGTTCTATCATTTTGTGATGAATTATCCAAAAACGGTATTTGTGAAAAGTGGATTGCATGATTTTACTACGAACGTTACGGAACATACGGCCATTTTAAGAGGGAAAATCAGGGGGACATTGTTACACGATGAGGTGTATGCCCTTATTATGCTTGGCATCAATATTGAGCGCGCCACTCAAATTATCAGAATTGTAAAAACAAAATTTGAGGATGCGCAAAAAGCTACTGGAGGCTATTCCAACCCCATAAAAAACAGTTTTGAATGGACCACGCTCTTAAAATGTTGTGAATCTTATGATATGAATCGTCGATTTTATAAAAAACCTCCAGTTCAATTAACGGTTTTGGAATTTTTAATTCTGAACGAAAATTGTCCACGTTCTGTAATGAACAGCCTAAACCAAATACAAAGACACGTCACACTTCTGGACATGCTAAAAATTAAGGACAAATCTTCAGCAGCTTTTTTAATAGGGAAAATGCGTTCTGAATACGAATTTAAGACGGTTGAAGAAATTCAAAAAAACGTTGAAAAATTCATTGAAAACACCTTAAACACTTTAGTTGAAATCAGTGAAAAACTTGAAAAGGAATATTTCAATTATTGATCAAATTTCGACTTTTTATACTTATTTTAGCAGCCTTATTTTTCTTAAATGACCTTTGATTACACAATAAAATACAGCACCGAAAACAATTACGAAAATAAGGTGTTTGGTGCGTTCTGGCAATTTATGGTCATTCCTGAATCCAACGAATCCCAAGAATTGATTTCCAGTAATTTCAAAGCTTCGGTTGATGCCAAAATCGAAAAATCCATAAACGGTTTTGGTTTTCAAACCATCAGGATTCAATGTAAAAATCCTTTTGATACCATTCGATTCGATGCCGAATTCAAATTGATAAAAAGCAAAATCAACCCTTTTGATTTTATACCTTCTGAAAACAGTTCTGAAGATTTCAAAACTTTGGAAAATCTATTTTTTAAAGTCGAGCATGAATCGAATTTAACACCTACTCTGCTCACCAAACTATCGCAAAAACATCAAAACATATATAAATTTGATAAATCCATTTCCATTGTTGACAATTTAATTGCTCTTAACGAATGGGTTTATATCCATATTTATTTCAAAACCGATGTTACCCATATTGGAACATTATTGGACGATATTATTGAGAATCGCCATGGGGTCTGTCAAGATTTTACACATTTGTTCATTGCCATAGTCCGGATAAATGGAATTCCAGCACGCTATGTTTCAGGGTATTTGCACCAAGGCGATGGTTTTTTTGGCGACTCCCAAATGCATGCTTGGGTAGAAGCTTTTATTCCAAATATTGGGTGGATGGGATTTGACTCTACAAACAATCTATTGGCAAACCATAACCACATTAAGGTTTCCCACGGTAAGGATTATAACGATTGTGCACCAATAAAAGGAATTATCTATTCTACTGGAAAGCACGAAACCAAATACGCTGTTGAGGTTACCTATCAACAATAAAAATTAAATATATACTTTCAAAAAAGTATAGTACTTTTGAAAAAAATTAAACTTTATGACTACATCCGATCAAATTAAAGATCTTGTAGAACGCCTTGGAGCGTTGAGGAGGTATCTTTGACATTGATGCCAAAACGATAGAAATCTCCAACGAAGAAGAAAAAACCTTTGACCCCAAGTTTTGGAACGATTCCAAATCGGCCGAAATCATAATGAAATCCCTTCGGGAGAAAAAAAGGTGGGTTGAAGATTATAAAAATACCAAAATCTTGTTGGAAGATTTGGAAGTATTTTATGAGTTTTATAAAGCTGAAGAAATCTCCGCCAATGAACTTGATTCCCAATTTGATAAAACCTTGGAATTGATTGAACATCTGGAGTTCAAAAATATGCTTTCTGATGAAGGGGATAGTTTAAGTGCCGTTTTACAAATAACAGCTGGTGCTGGAGGTACCGAGTCCTGTGATTGGACAAGTATGCTCATGCGCATGTATTTGATGTATGCTGAAAAGAGTGGTTTTAAAGTGAAAGAGCTCAACTTTCAGGAAGGTGATGTGGCCGGAATTAAAACGGTAACGATCGAAATTGAAGGCGATTATGCGTTTGGTTGGCTGAAAGGTGAAAATGGCGTGCACCGTTTGGTCCGGATTTCACCGTTTGATAGCAATGCAAAACGACATACCAGTTTTGCATCGGTTTATGTTTATCCCTTGGTTGACGATACCATTGAAATTGAAATCAATCCGGCAGATATCGAAATTACCACGGCACGTTCCAGTGGTGCCGGTGGACAAAATGTCAATAAAGTGGAAACCAAGGTCCAATTGACCCACAAACCCACCGGGATTCAGATTTCATGTTCCGAGACGCGTTCCCAACATGATAATAGGGCACGTGCACTTCAAATGCTAAAGTCGCAATTGTATGAAATCGAGCTTCAAAAACAGTTGGCCCAACGCGAAAATATTGAAGCTGAAAAAATGAAAATAGAATGGGGAAGCCAAATTCGGAATTACGTTTTACATCCTTATAAATTGATAAAAGACGTGCGTTCTGGCCATGAAACCGGCAATGTGGATGCCGTTTTAAACGGTGACATTGAACCATTTTTAAAAGCCTATTTAATGATGATGGGGCAAACAGAAGAAGATACCAATACCTTATGAAAAATATAAACGCTATCATTTTCGACCTTGGGGGCGTATTGATTGACTGGAATCCAGAATATGTATATCTGGATGTTTTTGATGGCGACAGAGAAAAAATGCAGTGGTTTTTAGACCATATATGTACCCACGACTGGAACGAGAATCAAGATGCTGGGTATCCTCTCGCAAAAGCTACTGAAGAACGTATTGCTTTATTCCCTGAACACGAAGAACTAATTAGAATGTATTATGGTCGTTGGGTGGACATGCTTGGTGAAGCCATTTTTGATACCGTGGACATTCTGGATCGGCTCGTTTCTATGAAGAAACACAAAATTGTTGCGTTGACCAATTGGAGCCATGAAACATTTCCTATTGCTTTGGAGCGTTTTGATTTTTTACAATGGTTTGAAGGCATCGTGGTTTCTGGTGAGGAAGGCACTAGAAAACCATTCCGTGAAATTTATGAAACCACCTTAAATCGTTTCAACATTAAACCGGAACACTCCTTATTTATTGACGATAGCTTAAGAAATATTGAAGCTGCAAATGCTTTGGGGATTAATAGTATTCATTTTAAAAGTCCAAAACTCCTTATTGAACAACTGAAAGATTACAATATAAGCATCTAAAAACATGATAGAAATTTATCATAATCCAAGATGTGGTAAATCAAGGGAAGGTTTACAAATTTTGGAAACATCAGGAAAAGATTTTAAAATCATTACATATTTGGACGAAGCACCAAGCAAAAGAAAACTGAAAAAAATTATCAGACTTCTCAAAATCAAGCCCATTGAATTGGTCAGACAAAACGAAACGGTATGGATTGAGAATTTTAAGGATTTGGATTTTACTGATGACGAACTTATAGAAATGATGGCGAAATACCCTATCTTGATTGAAAGGCCCATAGTGGTCAATGGCAACAAAGCTGTGATTGGCAGACCTCCTACAAAAATCCTTGACGTTCTTTAACCTGCCTTCCATAGGTTTTTCTTTAACACAACTTTAACCAAAAGCCCTTAAACCTTGGTCTATTTTTGCAGTCCAAAAGCAAAACCAAAAGACAAGAATGAAAAAATTGGCCTTATCCATTGCATTTAACTTACTTTTTTTATCAATACTCCCGGCACAAAACAACAACAGTTACACTCCTCAAGTCCCTGATGGAAATACTTCAAAACCCATTGTATCCGTAAACGAGACAAGAAATGTGACCATAACAGGAAAAGTGATTGACAAAGATGTTAATGCCCCTTTGGAATATGCAACCGTAGCCTTTTTCAGCAAAAAGCAAAATAAAATTGTCACCGGAGGCATTACCGATGAGCAAGGCAATTTTTCAATTCCAGTGCCTCGCGGAACCTACGACATCACAGTTGAATACATTTCCTATAAAACCAAAACGATACCAAATAGAACTTTAATGAATGACACCGATTTAGGTGTATTGGGAATTACAATTGACGTGGAGGCCCTGGGCGAAGTTGAAGTCATCGCTGAACGCACTACCGTGGAAATCAAATTGGACAAAAAAATATACAATGTTGGTA
Source organism: Flavobacteriaceae bacterium (assembly GCA_036396455.1). Lineage (GTDB taxonomy): Bacteria > Bacteroidota > Bacteroidia > Flavobacteriales > Flavobacteriaceae > Geojedonia. The sequence goes on along the minus strand of DASWKU010000541.1, from coordinate 2,933 downwards.
AGGACCTTACTGTAAGAGGTGGAACGGTAAGTGATGTATTGGACAATGTCCCTTCAGTTTCAGTAGATGTTGAAGGGAATGTCTCTTTAAGGGGAAATGACAACGTGCGTATCCTCATCAATGGCAAACCTTCTGGTCTGGTAGGTTTAAATTCAACCGATGCCTTGCGTCAATTGCCAGCTGAATCCATTGAACGCGTGGAAGTCATCACTTCACCTTCGGCAAGATATGATGCCGAAGGTACTGCCGGTATATTAAATATTATTTTGCGAAGAAGCAAATTGCAAGGACTCAATGGAGCCATAACCGCTAATGCAGGTCACCCTACATCTGCAGGGATTTCGGGAAACATAAATTATAGAACAGGGGATTTTAATTTTTTCAATACTTCTGGTTATAGCTATCGTGAATCTCTGGGAAAATCCATTAACGAAACTGAATATTTTAATGGTATCGATGCCAGTACATTTTTAAATGAAAACCGTAAATATGACCGACAAAGCCACGGACTTAACACCAATGTAGGCGTGGAATGGTACATTAACGATACAGCATCGTTAACAACATCATTTCTTTATAGGGATAGTGACGAAAATAATAACAATACCAATACCATTAACGAATTGGATAGTGATGGCAATTTAACCGATGAGTATTCTAGATTTGATCCAGAGGATGAGAAAGATAAAAACATTCAATACTCGGTAAACTTCGATAAACAATTTGATGGTAATAGTGAACATAAACTGACTTTCGATTTTCAATATGAAAAAAGTAAGGAAGATGAAAGATCGTTGATTTCCCAAGATGGTGAATCTGTCGAACGTGTAACAACTTTAGAAGATCAAAGAGAAGTGCTGTTACAAAGTGATTATGTGAGGCCCATTGGTGAAGCAAGCCAGTTTGAATTTGGGTATCGTGGCAATTTTAATGAATCAAATACAGATTATGAAGTTCAAGCGAAAATAGATGACACCTTTGTTGTTAATGATAGTGTTAGCAATAATTTAATTTACAGGGAATATATCAATGCCGTTTACTCCCAATTTGGAAGCAAAATAAAAAACAAGTTTTCGTTTTTATTGGGATTGCGAATGGAATCGTCTCGCATTGCCATAAATCAAATTAATGGCGGTGATTTTGAAAGAAAAAATTATGTAGGCCTCTTTCCTACCGTTAATTTGGGTTATGAAATTTCAGATAAACAGAGCATAACATTGGGCTACAATCGAAGATTGCGACGTCCACGTTCCCGTTTCATCAACCCATTTCCATCACGGACCAGTGCTACTAGTTTGTTCCAGGGAAACCCAGACGTTAATCCTAGTTATTCCAATGCATTTGATTTAGGCTATTTAAATCGCATTGGCAAACTTACTATAAACTCGTCCATTTATTACCAGCATGCTACCGATGTTTTTAATTTTATAAGTGAGCCAACAGGTGATTATTATATAAAAGATATAAACCTCACAATTAATGAAAATGATCCTGATTTTGATGATTTATCGATGATGTATGAAAGTGTAATTCCCGTAATACGTAGATTACCTATAAATCTTGCTACTGAAGATCGTTATGGTTTTGAGTTCACCTTGACTTATAGACCCACCCAAAAGTGGAATCTTAACGGAAATTTCAACCTGTTTCAAACCGAAACCAAGGGCGATTACAATGGTACCAGTTTTGATGCCGACAATTTAAGCTGGTTTGTTCGTTTGAACAATAAATATACCTTACCAGGAAACATTGATTGGCAAACCCGTTTGTTCTATATGGGCCCACGAGAAGATGCACAAAACAAGTCGAAAGGGATGTTCTCAACCGATGTGGCCTTTAGCAAGGATTTGTTTAAGGACCAAGCCTCATTAGCGTTTCGCGTGAGTGATTTATTTAACACCAGAAAACGTCAAACCACATCAACCACGCCAACTTACATTAGTTACAGTGAGTTTCAATGGAGGCAACGTAGCTTTAATATCTCGTTTACATATAGGTTCAACCAAAAGAAAAAACGTCAGGACAATCAAAGAGGGGAAGAAGGCGGTGATGATGATTTTCAATTTGAAGGAGGATCATAGTATTGGTTCTATAATCACAGTATAAAACAAAAAAGGAAGCCAAATGGCTTCCTTTTTTTATATCTATAATGCGTGTTAACTATTTGTAGCTTCACGCTTTGCTTTTTTCTCTTCCCTCATTTCCTTAAAACGCTCGATGGTCCAACCACCAATCCAGTATGGGATCACAAAGGTGATCAAAAAAATCATGAGCCAAAACCCAAGGGTCAAGATGGCCAAAAATGCTAAAAATCCTAAATATTGATCAAATTCGAACATAATATGGTGGTCATTTTTAAAACTATGGCAAAGATATAATAAAGTGTTTGGTTATACAATACCCATGTTAGGATTTATTAACAGGGTTTTTAAGGGGTGCGCTTATCGGTCTCTTATAACCGTCAGTTACGGATTAAAAGTTACTAAATTTCAGTTAAGAACTGGACGGGGGCTTTTCATAGGATACATTGTTGTGCCACGCTGTTTTTAAAATCCATATTTAGCTTTTATTAAACTGTCTTTTTTTTCTTTCAATTCCAATGGAGGTAATCCAATCGATATCCGGTTGCTGTCCACTTTTTTTAAGTTGTCAATCATATTTGCATAACCACCTCCTTGAGCACCATAAGTTCCATAAATTTGTGGCTCTCCATTATATAAATAGTATTGGTCGATAATTGTTCCTAAAGTTCGAGGTGATGCAGTTCCGTTTTTTACAAACTCTTTAATTTTTGGTACAAAGTAATTCATTCTGATGCTGTCATCTGTATGAAGTAACAAGAGTCCAACATCAACTGGGTAATCTCTTGTGTGTTGTCCTACAATTTTGTCAGTTGGATAGCCAATAGTCTCAAAAATCTCAATTAGTCGCTT
>DASWKU010000540.1:0-25794 GCA_036396455.1 Flavobacteriaceae bacterium | reverse complement strand
TAAAATACTAAGCGTACCCTGGTCTCGTATAGATCATATTCAATTTTATCAGGGGTGTCACTTGGCCTGTGATAATCGGCATGGGTACCACTAAAGTAGAAAATAATAGGCACATTGTTTTTTGCAAAATTGTAATGGTCCGATCTATAGTAAAAACGATTGGGGTCGTTTTCATCATTATAGGTGTAATCTAAATTAATATGAGTATATTTTTTGTTGGCTTCTTCTGAGATATTGTGTAATTCTGTGCTCAATTTATCAGAGCCTATTAAGTAAACATAGTTTCTGTTGGTTTCATGTTTTGGATCGATTCGGCCGATCATATCAATATTCAAATCTACCACTGTGTTTTCCAATGGGAAAATAGGATCACTATCTGTATAATATCTTGATCCCAAAAGTCCCTTTTCTTCTCCGGTCACATGTAAAAACAATACAGAACGTTTTGGACCATGGCCATTTTTTACTGCTTCTTTAAAGGCTTCGGCCATTTCAAGAATGGCGATGGTGCCAGAGCCATCATCATCGGCACCATTATAAACTTGTCCACCCTTAACACCTTCATGATCTAAATGTGCTGAGACTACAATAATTTCATCCGGCTTTTCAGAACCTTTTATGAAGGCCACCACATTTTCTGATGAAACGTCCTCTGAAATGCCTTTAATGTCAATGTTTAAAGATTTATGAAGCGTTTTGGGCACATCATCCGTATTAATGTTATCCAAAAGTGCTTTGCCAAAATTTTCATTCACCAAAAATTGTATCATTTCTGGATCATTACTTTTTAAGGAAATACGACCAAAGTTTCCAGATTTTACTGCCGCAGCAAAAAAGGAAGCATACCGTGCAAATGATTCATTATCCATCATGATCAAAGCTTTTGCTCCTTTACTTTTTGCGACATCTCTTTTTGATGCTCTAGCTTGTCTACCATTGACCCATTTTGTGGGTTCAGTACTACCTGAAGTCACATAAGTGCCATCAGCATTTTTGGGCTCCCCGGCTTTTATGAGAACGATCTTATCTTTGACCTCAAGAGTTTTATAATCTGAATAGGTTTCATCTTCAATGCCATAACCGGCATAAACAAGGTCATCAACAGCTAATAGTGTTGTACTTGCACTTCCTATTGAAATAAAATCTTCAAAATTTGTATATGTTTTTCCATCAATAGTAATTGAAATCTCTGGTAATTTTTGTTTTTCCAGGGGCACTTCCTGAAAATAATCATCATCGCCCAAAGGTGTCGGAATGCCCAAAGACATGTAATAATTTTTAAGATATTCTACTGCTTTTTTTTGCCCTGGTTCACCGGTTTCCCTACCTTCAAATTCATCTGAAGCATAGGTATAAAGCATTTCTTTTAACTCTGAAGCAGTAATGGAGTTTCCGTAAACGGTTGGGTCAACAACTTTAAGGTGTTGGTTATTGGTTTCCGCAACATTAGCAGGATTTTGTTTTGTTGTACCACAGCTTAAAACAATAAGTGATAGGTAAAAAAGGGTTAGTGCTTTTTTCATTTGTGTTATAATACATTATGAGAGCATAAAAATTATGCCCGTGCGATATTACAAAAAACATATATAAAAGCGTTTTTTGGTAAGTATCTTTTAACAAAAATTAACAGTAAAACCTTATTTTTTATCGACAGAAATGCGTTTTTCACAATTTGCCAAATACCATGCCGTGGTAAAGATGAGTTTGGTACGTTTTTCAAGCAAAGGATAGTTCAATTTTTCAGCAGTATCGGTTGGTTGATGATAATCATCATGTTCACCATTGAAATAAAAAATCACTGGAATGTTGTTCTGCGCAAAATTATAATGGTCAGAGCGGGTATAATAGCTGTTGGTATCCTCTTCATCATTATACTTATAATCCAAATCAAGATGCGCAAATTGACTGTTGGCAGCTTCCGAAATGTAATGTAACTCTGTGCTCAATCTGTCCGATCCAATCAAATAAATGTAGTTGCCATTGGTTTTATGAACCTTGTCAACCCTACCTATCATATCAATATTAAGGTTGGCAATGGTGCTTTCAAGAGAAAACACGGGATGGGTTGTATAATATCTAGACCCTTCCAAACCTTCTTCTTCACCGGCAAAGTGCAAAAACAATATACTTCGCTTTGGAGCAAATCCCTCTTGTTCTGCGATCTTAAAAGCTTGGGCAATTTCCATAATGGCAGCTGTTCCAGAACCATTGTCATCCGCACCATTATAGATTGAATGATCTTTTGTGCCCAAATGGTCCAAATGGGCAGAAACGATCAAAACTTCTTCTGGAAATTCAGAACCCTTTAGGTATGCAATTACATTTTGTGAACCATTCATATCATTATAAAAAAAGGACCCATTAATATGTTGATAGTAATCTTTTCCAAGAGGCGAAGGAATAGCTTTCTTTTCATAATAATCCTTAAGGTATTTTGAGGCTTTATTGAAGCCCAATTCTCCGGTATAACGGCCTTGAAATTCATCTGAGGACAAATGATAAACATGATCCTTTAACTCATTTGCTGTAATTGAATTGGCATACGTGTCAATTTGTTGCTTGTCATTGAAAACAATGTTGTCCTTAATGTTTTGAATTTTAACTGAATAACGCTCCGTAGCACAAGACCCTACAAGCGATAAGGCAGACGCAAAAATGAATACTTTCATGTAAAATCCCTCTGTTTGGTAGTCAAATAAAATAAAAAAAAAGGGAATACCGAAGTATTCCCAAGGTTTATTTAGGATTTAACTATTCATCAATTTCAATATCTTCCAACGTTTCTATGGCTTCCTGTTCAGATTCATTCTCTTTTTGAATAAGCTCCTCGGTGTCGCCCACCTCTACAGTGCTGAAAATGGATTTATAGGTGGTTAGGGACAGTGCGATAATGGTAAGCAAAAAGACCAATTGAATGGATTTTTTAGGCAATTGTTTTTGCCTTGAAACGTATAAGGCAATTAAGCCAAATACCAATGCCGCAATGGATGGTATAAAGGCAATTTTAAACAAAGGGGTTACCGCTAAAATGACCGAAAGTATGGATGCTATAAAACCAAGTACAACAAATAGTGTTCTCATAATCTTTAATGTTTTAATCCAGTTGCCGATTTAATCTTTAGTTCGCCGCTTCCTACAGCAATCTTGAATTTTGCATAAACCGGAATTTTATTGGTATCGGCGGTCAACCAAAGCAAATTGTCATTGTTTCCTTTTAGAACACTGCTGTTGCCTAACGAAATGGCCAATTTATAACATTCTTTTTTACCGAGGTTCGTACTAAGGGTCTCTTTGCTCAAATATTTTATAATGATGGTCAAGGGTTCGTTATCAAATAAAAATGTGAATTTTTTGGTTGCTCCAGGTTTAAGGATTTTATAATCAAAATTTCTGATCTGATAAATCGTGGACACAATATCGAGGGTATTATCGGCAATTTTTACGGTTTTCTTTTCTTCTATATTGCCAGAGCGCTTCTTCTTGCGTAAAATGCTCTCCACATTTTTTGTCTTATGGTTAAATTTATATTGTTCAAACTTATTATAGGTTCCTTCATTTATGTCCCGTTTATACAAATAAGGTGTCAAGCTGTTGGGGTTTACATAGCTTTCATATAAATCCCTGATTTTGAAATAGCTGTCAAAACTGCTATAGGTAGTTGCCGAACATTTAAGCCGTAACAAAGTAGCCGATGAGGTTTTAACATTACTGGTTTCCATGGTGACCTGGGCGATTTCGGTAAGCAGACCGGAAAGGTTATATGACGCTGAAAACGCCAGTTTTTCTTGGGTACCAATGGCGGTGTTTTGTGAAATCCCCAATACAGGGGCCAAAATGATTAGGGCAATAAGCTTTCGAAACATAGAGATAAGTTTGTTTTTTATAACGAACATATTAGCATTTATTGTGCCGAAAATACGAAATGCTTTTCATTGTGAAAATCTATTTTAAATGTTTTAAGAATTCTATGAATTTGAATTGAAAAATTTGAGATTGCCTTTGACCAATCAAATCTCAATTTTCCTTTTTCGGGCCGTTATTTCCCAAGTAGTTACTTTCTTTTCGTTTCTAATTACCGAAACTTCATCGTGAAGGTTAATGGTTGGGCAAATATGATAAGGAACACCATAAAAAACATCACCCACTTTAAGGTCGTTCCAATTTTGAACCCTTAAAACACCATGTTCCTCACTTTGTGAAAGCAGTTCATAATGGTCAAGGTTCAAGAACTTGACCCTTTGATGTATCGGGTTTTCAGCCGCAACCGATTTATGGCCAAGGTCGATAGTTACAATGCCCTCGGTAGGTTTTGAAATCACACGGGTTATTAAAAGTGCCGCATATTGAAACTCCTGTTCCTGCAATTTTTTGCCATAGCCCCAATCCCACAGCACACAGGTTCCTGGACTGCAAATTCGGTCGTCTTCGTTGAGATGTGCTGTAAAAGTGGGTGTCCCGCCACATATTAATTTTAGATGTGGATTGCGGCTTTTTAATTGTGAAAACAGCTTTTGGATGTCTTTTAACCCTGCTTCAACCATATCTTTACGCAATTCAAAATCGGGCTGTCTAATATGGCCATCATAAACGTGCAATCCTTTAAAACAGAGCGAACTATATTTTGGTATTCCCGCTATAAACTCATCGAGATCCGGCCCAATGGCAATCCCAGACCGGTCCATACCACTATTGATATCAATATAAAAATCGATGATAAGATTTTTCTCATTGGCCAATGCATTCAACTGTTTGGCAGAATTGCAATTGTCCAAAATGGTGGCGAATGTTGTATTTGGAAACCGGATAATTAATGATAGAAATCTATTGATCTTTGGGCCCACCAATTGATGGGCAATTACGATATTTTCAGCTCCCTCACGAGCTGTAATCTCTGCCTCGGCAATAGTACTGGCCTTAAAATCCTTGATGCCAAGGGTGACCATGCGTTTGATAACTTCTGGCATCTTGCTGGTCTTTACATGGGGCATTAATTTGGTGGGATTGCCGTGTACCATGTCCAACATCTTTTGGATATTATGGTCCAATCGGTCTTCATAAAGAACCAAAGAAGGGGACTCTATTTTATCAATATTTTCAATTTCGTACCAATTCATAAGATTTGTTCCTTTTTTGATTTTGCCTTAATTTAATTTGATATAGAAATCGTTTTTCAGTTTTGAATCATACTTTTCTTGATCAAATTTATAGAGAAAGGAACCTTTTGTTGAGGAGGTCATGTCCTTTTCATTTAACTTCACTAAAATATCCATGGATTTGATTTTATTAATGAAATTTCTCTTGTCAATGGGTCTGCCTAAGATGGCTTCATACAACTTTTGAAGTTGCCTCATGGAAAATTTTTCAGGTAAAAGTTCAAAGCCTATTGGGCTAATCGATGCCTTCCGCCTTAATCTTTTTATTGCTTTTGCCAGCATTTGATTATGGTCAAAAATTAAGTCTGGAACATTTGAAACACTAAACCATTTGGCATTATACGTCTGATTCAATTCCTTGCCGTGGTTTTCTATATTTATTATGGCGTAATAAGCGGTGGAAACAGTTCTTTCAACAGGGTCACGGTCCACTTCACTAAATGAGTATAATTGTTCCATGTAAATATCATGTACACCAGTAAGATTAAAAAGTATCCTTGATGCTGCCTCATCTAAAGTTTCATTGTTTTCCAAAAAACCACCTATTAATGACCATTTACCTTTTTCAGGTTCAAAATCTCTTTGAATTAAAAGAATTTTTAAGTCCTCGTTGTCAAAGCCAAAAATGATGCAATCCAGTGCCAGAAAAATTTTGTCTTCAGGGTTATAGTTTCCACCCATATCATTATCAATAATTTCGTTGTACTAAAATATAAAATCCAATATTAATTGCATAACAATTCATAAGATAAGTGTAAAAATTACATTTACCATGGAATTTATTAGGAGAATTCATTTTTTTTATTTTATTTTACAAATGTATAATTCACACTTATAAAAAGTGCAGTTTAAGTTTTAAAATCAAAATCTCGTACTGTTTTTCAGTTATAATGTTTTGATTTAAGTGTGAAATTTTGACGACAGAATATGAAACATTTGTGACTTTGATGTTGCTGATCGGCAAATATTGATATAGAACAAAAATTTTATTTGAGTTAATTTTTTTTTATTGAGTTTTAAATCCATTGGTGAGTTTTATTATAACTTGCCAATGGGTACTGCTCATTAATCTATTAAAGTATGGAAAAAAAGATTTCAATTATCCTGGCTGTTTTTTTGTTGGTTTTTTTGGGTGTTTATTCCCAAAATAGTACTACAGAAATAACATTTAATGCTAATAAAGAATCCCCAATAATTAGTAAACATATTTATGGTCATTTTGCTGAACATTTAGGGAGATGTATTTATGATGGTTTTTACGTTGGAGAGGATGGTCAAATCCCTAACTCCAATGGTGTAAGAAATGATATCATTGCTGCTTTAAAAGATTTAAAAATTCCGAATTTACGGTGGCCTGGAGGGTGTTTTGCCGATACCTATCATTGGAAAGATGGTATTGGGCCAAAAGAAGACCGGCCGACCATAGTGAACCAATGGTGGGGAGGCGTAACTGAAGATAATAGTTTTGGGACGCATGATTTTTTAGACATGTGCGAGTTGCTAGGTGCAGAGCCATATCTTTCTGGTAATGTGGGCAGTGGCACGGTTCAAGAGCTTGCAGACTGGGTTCAGTATACAAATTTTGCAGGGAAAAGCCCAATGAGTGATTTACGTAAAGTGAATGGACGGGAAATGCCATGGAATGTCAAATACTGGGGTATAGGGAATGAGGCTTGGGGATGTGGAGGTAACATGACTGCAGAATATTATGCCAATGAATATAGAAAATATGCTACATTTATTTCAGATTGGAGTAATTCAGGGGGATTAGTGCGTATTGCATCTGGTGCAAGTAGTGATGACTATAACTGGACAGAAACACTCATGAAAAACATTCCCAACAATATGTTGGGAGGTCTAGCACTACATCATTATTCTGTGATTGATTGGGGAAATAAAGGGGGTGCTGTGGATTTTACGGAAGCACAATATTTTGCCACCATGAAAGAAGCCTTAAAAATGGAAGAATTGGTTACCAAGCATTCTGCAATCATGGATAAATATGATCCCAATAAAAAAATAGCTTTAGTAGTGGATGAATGGGGTGGATGGTATGATGTTCAACAGGGAACAAATCCTGGTTTTTTGTATCAACAGAATACGATGCGTGACGCAATTTTGGCAGGAGCGACCCTAAATATTTTTAATGACCATGCCGATAGAGTAAGAATGGCCAATCTTGCCCAAACGGTAAATGTGTTGCAAGCGGTTATCTTAACCGAAGGTGAAAAAATGCTGTTAACACCTACGTATCATGTCATGAAAATGTACAATGTACATCAAGATGCGCAGTTGTTGCCTTTAAATTTTGAGTCGCCTTTTTATGAATACAATGGAGAAAAGCTACCGGCTCTCTCCGCTTCGGCTTCGAAGGACAATAACGGAAGGGTCCATATTTCATTGGTAAATATTGATGCCAGAAATGAAAATGATATTGAATTTTCATTCAAGCATCTTGGCGTTAAAACATTTACCGCCACGATATTGTCATCTGAAAAGCTTCAGGATCACAACACGTTTAACAATCCCGATAAAATCCATCCTAGGGAATTTAAGGAATTCAAAGTAAAAAATGGAAATCTCTCTATGACGTTACCTCCTTTTTCGGTAGTTTTATTGGAAGGAAAATAAACCCATGAAAAAGTCACTGCTATTATCAGTAATGTGTCTTATCACTTTGACACAATGCAAAGAGACCGATACATCTTTAGAGAGTAAGGGTGAAAATGGCACAGGATATATAATTTCACCTGTAAACATTCAAAATGTTAAATTGACCGATGAGTTTTGGTTGCCAATTATAAAACGCGTTCAGGAAAAAACCATTGAATATGCCATAAGTAAATGTGAAGAGGAAGGGCGGTTTGATAATTTTTTGATTGCAGGCAAACAAATGGAAGGGACTTCGGCAAAAGGGCATTTTCCTTTTGACGATTCTGATGTTTACAAAATTATAGAAGGTGCCTCAAACACCTTGATCAGTGCGCCCAATAAACCATTGGACAAGCTTTTGGATTCCTTAATAGGTATCATCAAAGTGGGTCAGGAGCCGGATGGATATTTAACAACTTGGAGAACCATTGACCCTAAAAACCCTATGGCTTCTTGGGTTGAGGTCAAGGAAGGAAAACGCTGGGAGTCGTTGGGTGCAAGTCATGAACTTTACAATGCCGGTCATTTATATGAAGCCGCCGCAGTCCATTATAAGGCCACGGGAAAAAGAAATTTCTTGGATATTGCATTAAAAAATGCCGACTTGATGGTCAAAACCTTTGGAGATGGCGAGGGGCAGGTAAAAGCCGTTCCAGGGCATCAAATCATAGAATCCGGGTTAATAAAACTATATCAGATTACCCAAAATGAGCACTATTTAAATTTGGCTAAGTACTTTTTGGACAATAGGGGCAATCCTGAAAACCACGAGTTATATGGTGACTATTCCCAGGACCATATTCCGGTTGTGCAGCAGGATGAAGCGGTAGGCCATGCGGTTAGAGCCATGTACATGTATGCCGCCATGACCGATATTGGGGCCATAAAAAATGATACCGCTTACAGTCAAGCGGTGCACAAATTATGGGATAATATGGTATATAAAAAAATGTACTTAACAGGAGGCATAGGTGCAAAACGCAATAATGAAGGTTTCGGCGAAAATTACGAGTTGCCAAATCTGACGGCTTATAATGAGACGTGTGCAGCTATTGGCGATGTGTACTGGAACCATCGATTGCATAACTTGTCTGGAGATGTTAAGTATTTTGATGTCATTGAACGTACCATGTACAATGGCCTAATTTCAGGATTGTCATTGGATGGTGTAAAATTCTTTTATCCCAATGCCTTGGAGTCTGATGGGGTCTATAAATTTAACCAAGGGGCGTGTACCAGAAAGGATTGGTTCGATTGTTCCTGTTGCCCTACCAATCTCATTCGATTTATACCTTCCATTCCGGGATTGATATACTCTAAAACCAGTAATGGCATTTATGTCAATTTATATGCTTCAAATGAGGCAAACATTAATCTGGATTCCAATCAAATTAAGATATCCCAAAAAACAAATTATCCATGGGATGGAAATGTTTCTATATCAGTTAATCCGGAGCAGACATCAGAATTCAGTATTAAATTACGTATCCCAGGTTGGTCCAGAAATGAAGTATTATCTGGTGATCTGTATCGTTATTTAAATTCTTCAAAAGAAAAGGCAACCCTAAAAATAAATGGTGAATTGGTAACTGCAACCGAAAAAGATGGATATTTTGCAATTACACGCCAGTGGAACAAGAATGACACCATTGAACTGAATTTTCCAATGGAAGTAAGGGAAGTTATTGCAAATGATAAGGTTAAAGATGATAACGGAAAAGTTGCTTTGGAATATGGGCCAATCGTTTATGCGATTGAAGACATTGACAACCCAAATTTTGATGCGATTTCGGTATCGGCTGCTGATACATTTACCGTACAACGAGAACCAATATTGGAAGGTGTAAATACCTTGACAAATGAAAAATTAAAAGCCGTTCCTTACTATGCGTGGTCAAACAGAGGTATAGGCAAAATGAAGGTGTGGTTACCCAAAGAAGAAACATCGGATAATACCCATTAAATGAAAACTTTTGTCATAGGTTTAGACTATGGAACAGACTCTGTTCGTGCTGTTTTGATTGATACCCAAAACGGTGCCGAATTGGTTTCAGAAGTATTTTGGTATCCTAGATGGAAGAGACAACAATTCTGTAATGCAGGCATTAACCAATTCAGGCAACATCCTTTGGATCATATTGAAGGATTGGAACATACCGTTAAGTCGGTCATCTCACAAAGTCAGGTCAATCCTGTTGAGGTAGTTGGCATCTGTATAGATACCACAGGCTCCTCGCCGTTGCCACTTACAAAAAACGGAACCCCTTTGGCTTTGGTTGAAGGTTTTGAAGAAAATCCCAATGCCATGATGGGACTCTGGAAAGACCATACAGCGGTAAAAGAAGCGAATCAAATTAACGATTTGGTCAGAAGTTGGGGTGGAGAAGATTATACAAGATATGTAGGTGGTGTTTATTCATCAGAATGGTTTTGGGCAAAAATATTGCACATTGTAAGGGAAGACGAGGCAGTCAAAGAAGCAGCCCATACCTGGATGGAGCATTGTGATTATATGACCTACATGTTAGTGAACCATAAAGATTTAACGACTTTTAAACGTAGTCGTTGTGCTGCAGGGCATAAAGCTATGTGGCATAAAAGTTGGAATGGCCTACCTCCTGAAGAATTTTTGGAACAATTGGATCCATATTTAGCCAAGTTAAGAAGCAATTTGTATGACCACACCTATACCTCGGATGAAATTGCCGGATATTTAAATGAGGAATGGGCACAAAAATTAGGCTTAACAACCAATACGGTTATTGCCGTTGGTACCTTCGATGCCCATGCAGGAGCGGTAGGTGCCAAAGTGGATAATCATGCTTTGGTACGTGTTATGGGAACTTCAACCTGTGACATTATGGTGTCTTCAAAAGACATTATTGGAGATAGCTGTATTAAAGGAATTTGTGGGCAAGTAGATGGTTCCGTAATTCCGGGGTTGATAGGTTTGGAAGCAGGACAATCCGCTTTTGGGGACGTATTGGCTTGGTTTAAAAATGTATTGGCTTGGCCAATCGATAATTTGGTGATGAAATCTTCAATCCTTTCTGATGAACAAAAGCAAAAGCTCCAAGAAGAAATTGAGGCCAAATTTATAAAAACTTTGGACGAACAGGCAGAACAGATTCCGTTGGAAGAAGCAGTGCCAATAGCTTTGGATTGGGTCAATGGACGTAGAACCCCTGATGCCAATCAGGAATTAAAAGCAGCCATTACAGGCGTTTCGTTGGGTACAAATGCACCCCATATTTTCAAAGCTTTGATCAATGCCATTTGTTTTGGTTCCAAAATGATTGTGGACCGTTTTGAAAGTGAAGGTGTAAAGATAGAATCGGTTATTGGTATTGGCGGTGTGGCCAAAAAATCACCGTTCATCATGCAAACATTGGCCAATGTGTTGAACAAACCTATTAAAGTCGCAGAATCGGACCAGGCACCCGCTTTGGGAGCCGCTATTTATGCCGCAGTGGCGGCTGGTGTTTATGGTAATGTGATTGAAGCCAGTAAAGTTATGGGAAGTGATTTTGAAGCCGAGTATTTCCCACAATACAACCAAGTGAAAACCTACGCAACCCTAATGAAATCCTACATGGCATTGGGAGAATTTGTAGAAAACCACTTAAAAACAAAACAATATGAGCTCAAAGTATAAAGCACTTAAAGAGGAGTGTTATAAAGCCAATATGCAACTAAATGAATTGAATTTGGTGGTATATACCTTTGGCAATGTAAGCGCTGTTGATAGGGCAAATCGTGTTTTTGCAATCAAGCCAAGTGGTGTTCCTTATGGGATTTTAAAACCGGAGGACATCGTTATTGTAGATTTTGACAACAACATTGTTGAAGGTAGCATGAGACCTTCATCCGACACCAAAACCCATGCTTATTTATACAAGAATTGGGATGATATTGGAGGTATAGCCCACACGCATGCAACCTATTCTGTAGCATGGGCGCAAGCGCAACGGGACATTCCTATTTTCGGGACCACACATGCCGATCATTTGACCGTTGATATTCCATGTGCACCACCTATGGGCGATGAATTGATTCAAGGTAATTATGAGCATAATACCGGTATTCAAATTATTGAATGCTTTCAGCAAAAAAACCTGTCCCATCAAGAAGTGGAAATGGTTTTGATTGGAAACCATGGGCCATTTGCTTGGGGAAAAGATGCGGACAAAGCGGTTTACAATAGTAAGGTGCTGGAAGTCATTGCTGAAATGGCGTATATAACCTTGCAAATAAATCCAAATGCGCCAAGATTAAAAGGTTCATTAATTAAAAAACATTATGAACGCAAGCACGGAAAGGGTGCTTATTACGGTCAATAAAACAAAAAATAATGATAGATATATCTCAAAAGGAAGTTTGGTTCATCACGGGAAGTCAACATTTATATGGTCCGGAAACATTAAAGCAAGTAGCTGAAAATTCGACTGCAATTGCAAAGGTATTTGACGAATCCTCTTTAATTCCAGTTAAAGTTGTTTATAAACCGACAGTTAAATCAACCGAAGAAATATATGAGACCTTAACCGCAGCAAATCAGGAAAAAAATTGTATCGGAATTATGACATGGATGCATACCTTTTCACCGGCCAAAATGTGGATCAGGGGGTTGATGGCTCTACAAAAACCCTTGTTGCATTTGCACACTCAGTTTAATAGGGATATTCCTTGGGATTCCATTGATATGGATTTTATGAACCTAAACCAATCAGCCCACGGTGATCGTGAATTTGGGTTCATGGTCAGTCGTTTGCGCAAAAACCGTAAAGTGGTTGTAGGCCATTGGTCGTCTGAACATGTACAAAAGAAAATAGGGGATTGGACCCGAGTAGCAGCAGGTTGGGATGATTGGCAAGGCGCAAAATTTGCCCGTTTTGGTGATAATATGCGTTTTGTGGCTGTTACTGACGGCGATAAAGTGGAAGCTGAAACCAAGTTTGGGTTTTCGGTAAATACCTATCCGGTTGGAGATTTGGTTGAAGTCATCAATTCTGTAACTGATGATGCTATTGGCAATCTTATTAAAGAATACGAAGCATCCTACAATATGGCAGAATCATTGCTTGAAGGAGGTAAAAATAGACACTCTTTAATTGAAGCTGCCCGTATAGAATTGGGCCTTGAAAAATTCTTGGTTGATGGTGGTTTTAAAGGATTCAGTGATACATTTGAAGACCTTCATGGCATGAAACAATTGCCGGGAATCGCGGTTCAGCGTTTAATGCAAAAAGGATATGGATTTGCTGGAGAGGGCGATTGGAAAACTGCTGCTTTGGTACGTGCCATGAAAGTAATAGGTTCTGGTTTGGAAGGAGGCAATGCCTTTATGGAAGATTACACCTATCATTTAGATCCCGCTGCACCAAGGATTTTAGGATCGCACATGTTGGAGGTCGATCCTGTTTTGGCGGCAAATAAGCCATCATGCGAAGTGCATCCTTTGGGTATTGGCGGTAAGGAAGACCCTGTTCGATTGGTGTTTAATGGTAGGGCAGGAGATTCCCTGGTCGCCGCATTAATGGATTTTGGTAACCGCTTTAGATTGTTATTGAACAAAACCATCGGTGAGGAAATAAAAGAAGCATTACCTAAATTGCCTGTAGCAAGAATCATGTGGAAACCACTTCCGGATTTTGAAACCGCCTGTACAGCTTGGATTTTGGGCGGTGGTGCACACCACACCTGTTACAGCGAAAATGTGACTGTGGAACAAATGGAAGATTTTGCAGAAATTGCCGGTATAGAAGTGTTGGTAATCGATGAAGATACGACCATTGGAAACTTCAAAAGTACCATTCGTACCAATGAAGCTTATTACAATATGTTTTGACATGGTTTATAGTAAAAACTAATGAATACCCACCCGTTGTGCATTTTGATAATTTTGAAATTAATATGAATCTAAATCTCCATTCTTTGCCTCTAATCCTAAAGGATGGAATGAAGATTTCTTCGATTCACCCTTTTGGGAGGGGAAAAATCGAGGAAATCTGTTCAAAATGCACAACTAATGAATACCCATAAAAATATGAAAGAAATTAAAAGCGCTTTTTATGTTGTAACCCTAATTGGATTTGCCTTTATAAGCATTCAATGCAAAAACAGCAACAATAAAGAAGCTGAAACCACGCAACAAGAACCTGTAAGTCCTGTAACAATTTCAAAAGAAGCTTTTGGAATGACCCCAGACAGTATAGCGGTTGAAAAATATATCCTAAAGAATAAGAAAGGTATGGAAGTCAGCATGATTACCTATGGCGGTATCATTACATCTTTAAAAGTGCCAAATAAAGACCATGTTTCTGAAGATGTCGTTCTCGGTTTTGATGCCTTGGCAGAATACACAAAACCGGAATACACCAATAGCTGTCCGTATTTTGGAGCATTGATAGGAAGGTACGGAAATAGAATAGCCAATGGTAAGTTTTCTATTGACGGAAATGAATATACACTGGCAACCAATAACGGTAAAAACCATTTGCATGGTGGCGTTAAAGGGTTTGATAAGGTGGTTTGGAATGTTGTTGAAACAAAATCGGATAGTACATCGGCTTCCGTAGTTCTATCTTATTTGAGCAAGAATATGGAGGAAGGTTACCCTGGTAATTTGAACACCACGGTCACTTATACCCTTACGAATGACAATGTTCTGGATGTGGATTATAAAGCAACAACAGACAAAAAAACGATTGTCAACCTCACACAACATTCGTACTTTAATTTGTCGGGCGATTTTTCCAAAACTATTTTGGACCATGAAATTACTATTGACGCCGATAAATTCGTACCGGTTGATGAAACGTTGATTCCAACTGGAGGATTGAAAGATGTTACAGACACACCTTTTGATTTTAGGGTAGCCAAGGCCATTGGAAAAGATATTGATACAGAAAATGGACAACTGAAAAGCGGTTTGGGATATGACCATTGTTGGGTTTTGAACCATCAAAATGAAGGAATGGGATTTGCGGCTTCTGCTTATGATAAAGAAAGCGGTAGATTGCTTGAAGTTTTCACCGATGAACCGGGCATTCAGCTTTATACAGGTAATTTTTTGGATGGAACTTTACCAAGCAAACAAGGTGGAACCTATGCTTATAGAACGGGCTTTTGTTTAGAGACCGAACATTACCCTGATTCTCCCAATCAAAAGGATTTTCCATCTGTGATTTTAAATCCAGGAGAAACGTATACATCAAAAACTTCATTTAAGTTTTCGGTACAATAGGACTATTAAAACAATGGACACTTTAGAAAGGTATTGTTTATTGGCCCTATTGGGATTGTCACTTTGGATAATTGATAAAAATAACCATAGAGAGCGTTATGGTTTTTTGTTTTGCGTAGAAAGAGGGAATGGATAAGATTCAATATCACAAACCTAGATTATCCACAAAAAACATATAAGTTACCTTATTTACAATGCTTTACATTAAATTGTTAATAATTATTTGTTGAATAATATTGCATTGTATTGCATTTAATCTAAATAATTCCCCGATGTCCCGATAGCTATCGGGACTGTCTCGGGTGTAGCGTCTTGATAATCTGGTTGTGCAAAGAACCAAGAGACAAGAACCAAGAGTCTGGACGAAAAGCTCTAGTTTCTTGATTCTTGTAGCGTAGCGGTCTTGATTCTGATACCTCGTATGCTCTGTGTCGAGGTAGTTCATTTTATTTCAATAAATATTTTAAAAAATAGAACAAGATGATTTCAGTTTATTACAGATTGTTATGTACACTACATGTATCAATTTTCGAACCAGTACTTAAATTTGCCCAAAGGTTTTATAGAGCTTTTGATATAGACTTGATTGACAAGACTGATCTACCATTCCTTTAAAATTCATATTAAAGCAAGTTTATTTTTTCCATTTTTTAAATGCAATTAAGGTTTTATTATCCGTAGGAGGATAAAGACCTTTAATGGATTTTTCGTTTTAGTGCGAAACAATAATCATCTTTACTTGTTTCGTTTGACTACTATCTAATACATTCAAAATATAGGTTCCGTTGGCAAATGGCGACATGTCCAATTTGATTTCGGATCCCGATGAATTTACAGTCTTTTCATATACTTTTCTGCCATCAATGCTAAAAACCTGAAGCAAATTAACATTGTTTCCAATGTTTTTAAGTGTTAAAATATCTTTAACAGGGTTTGGATACATTTTTATCGCATTGGCCAAATCATTATCATCTATGGAAAGACTGGAATTACCATAAAACTCTATTTCATGAATTGAGGTAAAGTTACTACCGTTGGGCTGCCCATTACCGATAATTTTAACATATTTTGTGCCCACAGCCGTAGTAGGAAGTATAAAAGCTTTGAACGATGCATCTGTATTGCTTATAAGGTCACCAGGAGGAAATGGATTTGAAAAATCGATATCATCCGTGCCAGTGGAAGAAACCCAAATTTGCAATTGATATGTTTTTCCACCTGTTGTTGCAATATCTACCAAATCTAAATCAAAAGTACCTTTTAAATCATAAATGATAATTGCCCTTCCACTTTCATGTTGGGTACGATCTCCCGCCCAATAAGA
The DNA here is from genome assembly GCA_036396455.1 of Flavobacteriaceae bacterium. Classification (GTDB taxonomy): domain Bacteria; phylum Bacteroidota; class Bacteroidia; order Flavobacteriales; family Flavobacteriaceae; genus Geojedonia. Next base: position 9,419 of record DASWKU010000540.1, on the reverse strand, counting down.
ATTAAAATTTTTGTCTAAACTATGTGGTGCAAGATTAATTTTATTGGGAGGTACATTTTCTTCGTGAGAAACATAATTTATATCAACATCTGTAGCAAGAACGTTGATTAAGTTTAATCCCGTACGTGGGTCGGCAGCTTCTTGAGTTACATTTAAAGTTCTTACAATATCATCGCCTCCTGGATCTTGCGTAAAAGTTACAGTACCCGTTCTACTACTTGGATTTACATTTTCAGTAACCGTAACTGAAACAGTTGCATTACCGGTACCCGAATTCGTATCAATAGATATCCAAGCATCGTTAGACAAAGCAGTCCAGCTTACATTGGCATAAACAGAAACATCGTAGCTAGCCGCAGATGGAGCAAGCGTTGACAAACTGCTAACAGTTAAAGATTCTGGTATTTCAATGGTACAGTTGCCATCTGTTATATTGACCCCTAAATAATTTAAAAAACAGGCTCCTATGCCGTAACCTACCGTTTCATCTGTTATCGGTGCATAAACACCCATATCTGCACCTTTACCTGTTGCACCTGAAAAAGTAAAAATTTCACCATTGGGAGAAGCAGTAATTCCAGTATTTTCGGTAAAACCTGTGTTGGTTACACCCAAGGTAGCACCTTTATAATCGTTTCCAGTATAAGTTAGTGCTGTGCCGAAATCTGTATAGGCAGAAGCAGTATTGCCCGAAATAACGTTTGACAAATTTGGGTCAGCAGCAGCAAAATAAATTAAGTTGTTCGAAACTGTTCCCGTTACATCGTTTGTACCTGTATTGACATTAAAAAACAAAGGGGCATTGGTGTTTACAATCGAGTTATTGGAAAGGGTAATATTTAGAGCTTTTTGATATGAGTTTGAAACACTTGTAGAGGTACAAATAACTGCATTATTAGCACTTCCGCCTAAAAATGTTATACCGTTATTCCATATAGCATTATCACCAACCGTAATACAATCCTGAATGTAATTATTGGTAATTATGTGGTTACTGTCAACAATTCTAATGCCACCAGTACCATCAACATCTTCACCCAAAAAGTAATTCCCGTCAACAGTAGCGTGAGAACCATGGCGTAGTACCAAAGAACCTCTACATCTTCTAAAAGTGTTATTGATATAGGTGTTGTTTTTACTCTTATTAGTGATGATTTCATTTTCACCATCAGCCTCAACAAAATAATTATTGCTAATTGTTGTACTACTATCTACATTTTGATATTCACTTGTACCCACACGTATAGTTTCACTATCTCCAGCATTGGTTAACGCTGGATCAATTTTTGCATATTTATAGAAATAATTATTACTTATTGTATGACCAACTACATTACAACGCGTGTTTGTAACGCCATCATCAGGAGAAGCATTATATTCCAGCTCTACCAAGATCAAAGCTCCAGCATTTGTTTTATTCATAAACGAACAGTTAATCACGGTGTTGTAAGTTCCATACAACACAATCCATCTGTGTTTAACACTTGTCCCAGGTTCTAAATCATCTGGATCAACTTGTAAACCATCTATTGCACAATTTTGAATTGTACTATAATTGGCATAATCAGAACCATCTCTGAATTCAATAAAATTGCTAGCTCCATAACCACCTAGCCAGTGAAAACCATCGACAATAACGTAATCTCCACCAATACTCATTTTTAAACCACCTGTAAACTTAACCCCTCCAGGAGTTTGCGGTCTAAATATAATGGGCATGGCCGCTGTTCCTGTTGTAGGTGAAAATTTAATTCTTGCATCTGAAGTATATGTTCCATCTGCTAAAATTACTGTATCTCCTGCAGCAAGTGTTGATGATAAAGCTGTAAGGGACTCAGGGTCATTAATGTTATGGGTCGTTTGGGAAAACATGGTAAAAGAGCAAACTAAAATAGATAGAACAGCCCAAAGAGTATGTAATGGCTGTAAAGTAGTATTTGAAATTCTTGAATCTTGTAAAGTATTTTTCTTCATTTTAAAATATTTGTTTCGTTTGAAACGACAATCTTCGATGTCGTGTTTATTTATTTGAATTCATTAGCATTACTTGACAATTAATCTTTCAACATCAACAGTGTATAAATCTTTTTTAAACGCAATAAAATAAATTCCTGAATTGAGATTAGAGATGTCAATGGTTTTGGAAATAGGTCTTGGTTGGATCATAAGACGACCTAAATTATCATAAATGTTTATACTGTTGAAACTTTTGGGAGTAGCTTCAATTATGGATATTTGATTGCTAGCTGGATTAGGGACTATTTTAATTCTATTTTTATTGAAATTGGTGTCATTAACCGATAAAGTACCCATTTCTTCAATACTAAAATTGGCAAATAAGACTTGTTCATCTCTTAAATCGGCAGAATTAAGCAAGCTTCTATAAATACCCCACTTTGGTCTTACAAAATCGGCATCTGTTTGCCAATTTTTTATGGCATTGTTGGTATAACTAAATAATGTAACCATATCACTTACCCTTTTAATTACAATGGAAAAGGTGCCAGAATCAGGACTGGCATTAGTGCCGTATTTTATGGTTTCAGTAACTTCAACCCACGCACCTTTAAATGGTGTTAAGTCTGTTTGTTGTAAAGTTGATTGCGAAGCTGTTTCTGCATAACGTAACTCCAATTTATCAGGCGTTCCTTTACGGGCAGTCAGTGTGTACATGGGAATGGATTCATAGAGTCCTCCCACTGTTTTTAACTGATGTATATGTGTGAAATTTGGCGACGATTGAAACCCTGCATCTAATTTAAATTTCCACTTGTAAACAACCGTTTCTCCTTCTACCCCTTTTAAATTATCGGGTGATTTATCGTAAGTTTTTATTTCGTTGCGTTGCCGATCAAAATTAATACAACGGTCATTATCCAGTGTTACATGAATTTGAAAACGGAAAACATTTGTATTTAATTCTGCATCAAAAACTTCGTCTATATGTCTCCCAAAAGCTGTATGACTGCAATCCGGATCTTCAACAACATCAAACCCGGGAGCTAAAACGGAGTTGATCAATTCGTAAGTGTTTCCAGGCCCATCGGCATTCAAAACGACTTGTGAATATATATCCTGAACTTGGAAAAACAGAACAGAACAAAATACCAATATAGATTTCATCATTAATTTAAAATTGGTTTACCAATTTGGTTTACCAAATATAGATATTTTTTTTTATCTTTTTAAATATCCCAATAAAATGTTATTGTTAGACTTTAAGTGTGTTGATATAATTGAAGAAGTTAATGGCTTTTTCTTTCAAATTCTATCACAAATAGTAGTTTTAACGATCACGGTTTAATCGAGCCCTATTTAAAAATAGACCCAAAATTGTAAAACAAGTGCCATTGAAGAGGCATGAAATGACTTAATTTATTTGTGACCAGCTTATCACAATCTATTAATTCAATTTCCTATAAATTTTTTGATATTTTCCAAGCTTCAAAATCTGTTATGGTTTGTTGCTGTGCTGGCGGGTATAAGCCTATAATGGTTTTACCCTTATTAACTTGTTCCAATACAAAATCCTCAAACAGGGTCATTTCTGTACATTCTTTAGCAACCTCTCTTGCAATTCCAGCAGGAATGACCATGACCCCATCATCATCACCTACAATGATATCTCCTGGAAATACAGCGACATCTCCACAAGCAATCGGAACATTAATATCAATGGCCTGATGCAAAGTAAGGTTTGTAGGTGCCGATGGCTTTTGATGAAAAGTGGGAAATGGTAAGGCAGCAATTTCTTTACTATCCCTAAATCCACCATCTGTTACAATTCCTGCTGCACCACGCTTCATTAGCCTGGTGACCAAAATAGAGCCCGCCGAGGCCGCGCGTGCATCCTTCCTGCTATCGATGACCAATACCGAACCTTTTGGACAGGTTTCAATAGCTACGCGTTGTGGGTGATTGGGATCCCTAAAAATTTCAATTGGATTTAAATCTTCACGAGCTGGAATGTATCTTAATGTAAAAGCTTCACCTACCATATTGGGTTGTCCTTTCTTTAATGGAAATACATTTTGGATAAACTGATTTTTTAGACCCTTTTTAAAAAGACAAGTTGCAATGGTTGCTGTGCTAATTTTGTTAAAATTGTTTGATAATTCCTTAGTTAAGTCGCTCATTTTTATGTATTAAGTAAAATTAGTTTCAAAAATATTTGTTTGCAAATAAAAATTATATATATTTGGTAAACCAAATTGGTTAACCAGTTTCGGTTTACCAAAGATATCTATTTATTCCTAACCTGAAAAATTGTGGAGCATTTTTTCTTATTAACTAACATTTAAAAACTTTTTTATGAAAAAACTTTTACTTTTTAAAAAACAAAACTCAAGCACCTTTTGTATCCTATTAGTATTCTGTTTGTGTTTTAATTTCGGATGGAGTCAAACTAACCTTGTGCAAAATAGTACTTGTGAAGATCATACAATCGATCCTAATGATAATGCTGATGCCTTTGATATGACACCTCCTAGTTCTGTTGATGCGAGTGTGCCTAGTCCATACAGAGCCATTTGGAATAACTCTGATTTAGATAGTTGGTTAACAACAAATTGTGGTGATACCGATGAGCAACCAGGTTCTACAAGTGATGGTAACAAATTTGGCCCTAAAGCGGGTGCAGGTAGAGGTGTAAAGATAAGTGAAGCTTGTCGACGTTTGTACCAAGTTGTTCCTGTTGATCCAGGTACTAATTATACTTTTTTTATTGATTCTCGTTCTGAGGCTGAGAATGTTCCTTCTGAGGTATTTATTTTAAATCAAGAAATTACTACTGAGGCTGGCCTTGAAAATGGGGTTGCTGATGCTCGGGTTGATGCCTATATGGAAATTACAAACAATTTTAATGCTACCAAGTCATCAGACACTAATGATACATTTACTACAACGACATTTTCATTTACAGCTTCTGCAAGTATTGCTGTTATATACGTGAGAGCATCAGCCGCTATTGATAGTAGTAATGAAGTGTTTTATGATAATATAGAGCTTTATGATACAGCATCATTATCCACAAAAGATATTTTAGCATCAAAAGTAAAATTGTTTCCAAACCCAGCAAAAGATTACATTACTGTTTTAACAAATAACGTTCAAATTTCATCTATTGAGATGTATAGCGTTTTAGGTGAAAAAGTAATATCACAGAATACCTTAACCAACAATCGTTTAAATGTATCTGGGCTATCCAACGGCATCTATTTTATGAAAATAAATGCAGACGGCAGCAGTGCAACAAAAAAAGTTGTAATTGAGTAGTTTGATGACATAATTGAACTGTTATTTTAATGCAAAAGGCCTTTATATTTAAAGGCTTTTTGTTCTTTAATATTAAATTAGTCTATTGACTCTAAATAAAACAAAAGCTTATTTATGGTAACGAGAAGAGATTTTATTAAAAAAACAACGTTTTCAGCAGCGATGGTTCCCTTCCTTTCTTTCCCATACAGTTCATTTGAATCCATAGCCAATGACGAAAAGCTTTCCGTTCATTTATTTTCCAAGCATCTTCAGTTTTTGGATTATAAATCGGCTGGTGAAATGGCTGCAGAAATGGGATTTTCGGGATTGGATTTAACGGTCAGACCTAATGGTCATGTGTTGCCAGAAACTGTAAAGATAGATTTACCAAAAGCAATTAATGACATCAAAATAGCTGGTTCAAACTGTGAACTGATCACCACAAGTATTGAAAGTATCAGTAATCCACTGGATCTTGACATTTTGGAAACAGCCGCCAATTTAGGGATCAAATATTATAGAACCAATTGGTTTAAATATCCGATTGAAAGATTGATGCCCGAAGCTTTGGAATTGTACCAAGAAGAAATTAGGAAGCTTGGCATTTTGAATAAAGAACTTGGGCTCATTGGATGCTACCAAAATCATGCTGGAAGAAATGTTGGGGCCTCTTTTTGGGAAATTAAAAAGATATTGGAAACCGTTGACCCTTCATATTTTGGAACCCAGTACGATATTCGTCATGCCATGGTTGAAGGAGGCTATTCCTGGGAAAACGGATTGGAGCTTTTGCGTCCGCATATAAAAGTTATTGTTTTGAAAGATTACAAATGGGGCAAAATAAACGGGAAATGGGAAGCCGTTAATGTTCCCATTGGAGAGGGGATGGTCGATTTTGACAAGTACTTTAAATTATTGAAGCGTTATAATTTAAATCCCCCTGTTTCATTGCATCTTGAATACGATTTAGGCGGAGCTGAAAAAGGAAATACTGAAATTTCAATTGATAAAAAAGTGGCTTTTGATGCCATGAAAAGCGATTTGAAAAGAGTTCAACAATTGTGGCAAAACGCATAAAGCAATATTAATATCTAATAAATTATGAATAGAATCTTAATCGTCTTTTGTTGCTTGATCATGTTATTGGCATGTGAAAAAACAACAGATTTAAACAGCATTAAAGTATCAAACATCAATGAATTAAATGAGGCCATAAAAAATTGTCAAGCAGGCGATGAGATTGTTTTGTCCAATGGTATTTGGAGAGATGTTCAAATTGAATTTTATGGAAAGGGCACCAAAGAAAAGCCAATTGTTTTAAAAGCTGAAACAAATGGAGAAGTGACCATTGAAGGTGCTTCCAATTTGAAGTTGGGTGGTGAGTATTTAGTGGTAAACGGGTTGCATTTCAAAAATGGATACACACCATCAAACTCTATTATACAATTCAAAATAAACAATGGTTCCATTGCAAACCATTGCCGAGTGACCAATTGTGTCATCGAAGAATTTACACAACCGGATCGCGAAGTCAGCGACCATTGGATAGAATTTTGGGGAAGAAACAATCAATTGGACCATTGTTATATTACTGGGAAGTCCAATTTCGGGCCAACGGTAAGAGTTTTTTTAAAAGGCAATGAACATATTTATAATTACCATCAAATAATCAATAATCATTTTGGGCCAAGACCACGAAAAGGCGGCCCTCATGGCGAAACCATTCAAATAGGAGCGAGCGACACTTCGATGACACCATCCCATGTCAATGTTTCTGATAATCTGTTTGAGCGTTGCAACGGCGAAGTGGAAGTGATTTCCAGCAAGTCCAATTTTAATGAGTTCACGCACAATGTATTCTACGAATGTGAGGGGTCTTTAGTACTTCGACACGGTAATTATGCAAAAATTGATGGCAATATTTTTATAGGAAACGAGGAATCTAAATTTATCGGTGGTATTCGTGTCATCAATTCTGGTCATTGGATAACCAATAATTATTTCTATAAATTAAAAGGGGAAGCTTTTAGAAGCCCGCTTGCGATAATGAATGGTATTCCTAAATCACCTTTAAACCGATACAACCAAGTAACCGATATTGTGGTCTCCCACAATTCATTTATAGATTGCAAATCGCCATGGCAATTTAGCGTGGGATCAAATGTAAGCCAAAGTGATGTTTTGCCACCTTCCGAGATCCGATCGGCACGTCCAGAAAGGGTTGTTATTGCAAACAATTTAATCTATAATGAAATTGCTGATACAAATCCAATTGTAAATTATGATAAAGTTGATGGTATTACTTTTAAAAACAACGTTATCAACGGTGAAAACCAAAGTGAAGTTAAACCAGAAGGGTTAATAAGACAGGATGTTACAGTTAAAAAGGTTTCGGATTATCTAGTGATTCCTTCCGAAAACATGAACGACACTTATGCTGGTTTTGATTTTGAATCCATTAACAAAGACCTATTTGGAACCGATAGAACTTCTGAAAATAATAGCATTGGAGCAATTGTAAATACGATAAAAGAAAATACAGTTTTATTTGATAGATCAAAATATGGAACCGATTGGTTTTCATCTGAACCCGTTAAAACAGAAGCAAAAAAATTATCAGTTTCTACTTCTGAAGAACTTATAAATCAACTTAAGACGGCTAATTCAGGCGATATAATTTCACTAAAAAGTGGTGTTTATAATTTAAATTCAAGTCTGGTAATTGATAAAGAAATTTCTTTAGTTTCCAGTGATAAAAACAATAAAGCTGAATTGGTGTTCACTTCAGAAAAAACAGCTTTTGAAATGCATCCCAAAGGCAATTTAATTTTAAAAGATGTTATTTTAAGCGGAAACAAAGCCCAAAACACCTTTACAACTTTAGATAAAAACATGTCCAAAGCCTATAATTTATGGCTTGAGAATGTTGAAATCAGCAATTTTAAAAGTGTGCTTGAAGTATCCAAAGGTTCCTTCTCTGATACTATTTCAGTATCAAATTCAGTCATTAAAAATTGTGAACGGGGGTTTATGCTCAATAAAGAAACCAACGATGGCGGCGACTACAATGCCGAGTTTGTAACCATTTCCAATACAACCTTTGACAACATTCAGGAAGCTGTTTTGGATTATTACCGTGGTGGTTACGACGAATCGACCATTGGAGGAAATTTAGTACTTCATGGCAACACAATCACAAATTCTGGAAAAGCTGAAAAAGACCATATCTTAATAAAAAATCGGGGAATTGTAAATGTCGAATTTAGCAACAATACATTTAAAAACAATCCTGTAAAACTCATTGCCATTCTTTGGGGTGAAAAGGGACAAGTGCCCGGAGAAAACACGATTATAAATTCAGGTAAAATTGAAGTGGTCCAGAATTTAAAGCTAAAGTTAATGTATTAAATATTTCAAAAAATGAATGGGATAAAAGGTATTTTATTAATGGTGTGTTTGGTAGCTTCACCAAGCGTTAGTTCACAAGAGATTCCTTCAAATCAAATTATTGATTTATATAAACTCGTTGATTATTTAAAACCCGAAGTTCAGGAATCTTTAGGTGGTGCCAATACGATTTCGCAGGCGAAGTTGGCCCAATACTTCAGGGAAAAATTTTCTGAACGTTATTTTTACGATTGGCGGACTTTTGATACACGATTTGAATCTTATAATGCCATTTATCCAGAAACTAAAAGTGGACATACCGAAAGAGCCTTGGACCATATCTCAAAGTTTTCGGATTCTACACAATGGAAACTGCCTTTCAATTACTTAAATGGCGACCCGGTTAATGCGTATGCCATACGTCATTTGGCACGCCAACACAAAATGGTGGATATTGCCTTTTATTACAACTACCAAAATAAAATGCCTGAATATTTAAACTATTTCAAAAATCAATTAAAATCTCTAAATACAGCTTTAGCAGTTGGAGAATATGAAACGATTGAAGATGGCAATGGGGTTTATGAAGCCTTTCGCTCGGGTTATCGCATATTGAATTGGCTACAGATCCATAATAACCTGAGTTCGATTATTAAAACAGGCAAATTTGACTGGTATTTTCGGCAGAAAACTTTATGGATGGTTTTTTGGGCAAAAAGCTATATGCTATCAACCCGGAGATGAGATTGGTCAAGAAATTGCCAAAGCTTCTGTGC
>DASWKU010000539.1:0-2159 GCA_036396455.1 Flavobacteriaceae bacterium | reverse complement strand
AGAAATTTAGTTGCAAATATTTGCCACGAATACACAAATTTCTGCTTTTACCAAAGCTTCCAAGCCTGCAAAGGCTTGGAATTCGTGTAATATTTAGTGCTTTTTTGACTTTTAACAAGTAAGGCATGTTCATTTTGATGTATGTGTTTTTAGAATATTTATGAAATCGCCATGATTCGGAAACACAAACACCAATGAAGATTAAAGCGATACCATATGACTTTTAAAAAACAATAAATATTCACATATGAAAATTTCACGAATTTATTACGCCGACCGCATGATTCATCAAAAAACAATTCGTGAATCAGTGGCGTTTTAGAGGTGTGGGTACACCGTAGCCTTAGGAGGGGTTAGGGGAGGATAATATAAACAGATGAAAAAAAAGATTCTTATAAAAAACATGGTTTGTAACCGTTGTAAATCCACCATCTACAACGAACTGAAAAAAGCAGGTTTTGATATAGACTCCATTGAATTGGGCCAGGTTGTATTAAATACCCATCCATCCCATGATGATTCGATTGTGGAATCCATTTTAAAACACCATGGCTTTGAAATCATAAAAGATGAAACAGATGCTTTGATAGAACATCTAAAAGTGTCACTTATCAAAAAAATAGAATCCAACGAAATCAATAATTTATCGATCTTTCTGAGCAAACACTTTGACAAATCGTATGCAGTCTTAAGCAAGTTATTCAGTAAAAAAGAAGGAATAACCATTGAGAAATACTTGATCAATCTTAAAATAGAACGTGTTAAGGAGCTTATTCAATTAGGGCAATTAAATTTTTCAGAAATAGCTTATACGCTTAATTATAGTAACAGCGGCCATTTATCCCGTCAATTTAAAACCGTAACAGGTATGTCCATGAGTTCATACAGATCATTGCAAAATTGGGACAGAAAAACGTTGGACCAAATTATTTAGTACATGACAAAAATTGAAGGGTGTCACATTGAGCATTTCGACTTTAGTTTATCTTGAGTCTTTCGACTACGCTCAAGATAAACTAAAGTCGAAATGCTATTAAAAACGATATTTCCAATGTCTTCGACTGCGCTCAGACTGACATCTCAATGTATTTTGATTTTTGTCATGTACTAAAACCAAATTATATAAATTTTTTCCAAAATTGTGTACATCACACGTAGCTTTAGATAGTAATTTTGGTCAATAAATTAAAATCTTAATGCCATGAAGCACACATATCATATACACGGAATGACTTGCATGGGTTGCCGCAGCCATGTAGAGGAAACGCTTTCTAAAGTTAAAGGTGTTTTAAATGCAACGGTCAATTTAGAAAAAGCAGAAGCTATTATAGAAATGGAGTCCCATATTCCCCTTGAAACGTTTCAAGAAGCCTTAAAAAGTGAGGGATCTAGATATAGTATTCATAATTTAGGAACACATCAACATGTAGAACAGATAAAAGAAGAAAAACCTAAAGGAAAAGGTACAGGAACTTTTTATTGCCCCATGCATTGTGAAGGGGATAAGACCTATGATAAAGCTAGGGATTGTCCTGTTTGTGGGATGGACTTGGTACAGGAGCAATCCCCCCTCCTTGGGAGGGGGCTAGGGGGAGGCTATACTTGCCCTATGCACCCCGAAATCGTAAAAGACGAACCAGGCGCTTGCCCTATTTGTGGAATGGATTTAGTACCCATAGAAGCTGATACTTCTGAAGAAGACAAAACCTATAAAAAGTTATTGAAAAAGTTTTGGATTGCTGTAGCATTTACAGTTCCTATTTTTCTATTGGCCATGTCTGAAATGCTGGACCAAAATCCGTTGTATGACCTTTTAGAGCAAAAATATTGGAACTGGATTCAGTTTGCATTATCAATCCCAGTGGTGTTTTATGCTACTTGGATGTTTTTTGAACGGGCTTATAAATCTATTGCCACTTGGAATCTCAATATGTTTACGCTCATAGGGATTGGATCTGGTATTGCTTGGCTCTTTAGTGTATTTGCCATGGTATTCCCTAATATATTTCCAGATGACTTTAAAACTGCAGATGGAAACGTATTTGTCTATTTTGAAGCAGCAACAGTCATTTTAACCCTAGTGTTATTAGGCCAATTATTGGAAGCTAGGGCACATAGCCAAACCAGTGGCGCCATTAAGGAATTATTAAAATTAGTGC
>DASWKU010000538.1:0-4017 GCA_036396455.1 Flavobacteriaceae bacterium | reverse complement strand
AAGCAGTTTGGGCAATGACCATAATTGTACCCCAACCTTACTTAGCTTATCTGGCTTAAATGCATTGGCCAATAATGAATTGGACACCCCAAAAGAGGCTCCTAAAAAAGCTGCCGATTTAATAAAGTCTTTTCTATTCATGGGAGAGGTTTTATGGATTATTCTTTTTTAAATGCCCGTATTTTACAATGCGCTCATCCTGTATAACCCCAGACCAATTTAAGCCAAAGGCGAAGTCATAAGTGTTGCCTTGGGAATCTACATAAGGAGCCATATCATTGGGAACATCCTCAAATTGTTTCTCGACTGTAGCCATATTTTTTGGCATTTGAAGCGGCAATAGACCAGAAGGCTCCACGGCTCCACTCACTATGTCTAAAATAGCTGAATTGGATACACCAAACTCTACCAATATTCCATCCACTTTAGATTCGATATCAGAAAACACCATTGGATTGGAAGCAGAAACCACTAAAATTATGGGCTTGTCTCCCATGGCTTTTCGGGTATCATCCATAGTTTTTAAATCGGGATATGAATTCGATTTTGAGGTTTTATTCTTATAAGAACGGTTGGTAATCGTTGGATCAACAACAGGATCCCCCGCAGCAATGGAATGGGCACGCGCTTCAGTGGCAGTATAATCGGAAAGTTGTAAACTGATTGGCATATATCCGTTACCCCCAGCTTGTCGATCTGCTTTTGAGTATCCATTGCTGTAAGGACTTTTGATAAAGATGATTGCAAAATCAGCCTCCTCGGGAGAGTTTACAAGATCATACTGTTTAGAAATGATAACTCGATTCACAGGATCTATTTCACTAGGTGCAACGGGTTGGCCAAAGAAATCAATAGAAGCAGGAATCTGTCGCAAAGGAATGTAAACTTTTTTACGTTCTTTAATTGGCAAGATATTGTTTTTGTTTTTCAACATCACAATGGATTTCAACTGAGCGTCATAACCAGCTTTCATAAATTCAGGTTTTCCAACCGTAGCAACTGAGACCTTTTCATCTAAGTAGGGGTTTTCAAAAAGACCAACATTAAAGATATTTCTCAGAAGTCGAACAGCGGATTTTTCAATTCTCGCCCGAGCAGCATCTTCCCCATATTTTTCTTTGTACATTTCAAAAGCCTCCAATACAGGACCCACATCGTTATTGCCTCCAAATTGATCCAAGCCCGCTTCAATGACCTTAAAGTGACGCTGAGCGATACTTAAGGTTTCCACGCCCCAAGATTTGCCCGCAAAAGTATCAGGTGTTTTTCCTTCATCGCCTGTTATTAACCAGTCCGTGCACACAACACCATCATATCCATATTTGTTTCTTAACAGATCTGTTACGATATATTTGCTAAAACCATTTCCAACATTTTCGCCGTATATGGTGTCTTGATTATATGAAATCGTGTAATAAGGCATTACAGCACTTGCTTTTTTAGTTTTTCCGCCTAATTTAAAAGCGCCTTCGGTAAAAGGTTTTAATTGTGTTTCAAAATTATTCCCTGGGTATACCGCAAATTTTCCATAGGCAAAGTGGCCATCGCGTCCTCCTTCTTCAGGCCCACCACTTGGCCAGTGTTTTACCATGGCGTTTACAGAGTGAGAGCCCCATCCTTCGGCGTATTCATTCCCGGCATGACTGCTCTGAAAACCATCCACATAGGCTCTAGCCATATCCGTAGCCAATGCCGGATCGCCGCCAAAGGTTCCATAAAAGCGATTCCATCTCGGTTCTGTGGCTAAGTCAATTTGAGGAGAAAGGGCAGTTGTAATACCTAGAGCTCTGTATTCTTGTGAAGCTATAGTTCCAAATTGTTCCGTAATGTCAGGATCAAAGGTTGCTGATAGGCCAATTTCTTCAGGCCATTGTGAAATGGTGCCTCCAGAACCTGCATTATATTCAGCATCTGCACGAGTTCCATTTCTTGGGTCGGAAGAATTGTTTGCAGGAATACCCAATCCAAGCCCCTCTACTAGAGTTTGCACATTGTTGTTCCATCTAGCCGAAACAGCAGGGGATTCTACCGCAACCATAAGAACGTGTCTTAAATAGTCTTCCGTTAAGAACTTTATTTGTTGATCGGTTAAATCAGAAGATTTTGCCCCAGATTCTTCCAGAGTTTTTCCTCCATAAGTTCCCCGAAAATAACCTGAACCAGATGCTGGAACATTTTGATGACCAGAGTAGAGCATAAGTCCAGCGATTTGCTCTGCACTCATTTTAGAAGCTAAATCTTGCGCACGTTCCTCAACGGGAAGCCTCCAATCTTCGTAAGGATCTAAATGGCCATTGCGATTTAAATCTTTAAACGGATAGGAGTCGACCACCAAGATATTGATGCCCGAAGACTTTGAATAGCCAAGATCAGGACCATTTTCAATTATGAGGATTTGAATGTTGTTGTCAAGAGCTTTTTCAGACCATTTGGGTTTTTTCTGACAAGAACTCGAGATCAATCCCAGACATATTGCTGCTAAATAAATATTTTTCATAAGGGTATTGGTTTAATGGTTTTAAAGGTAGTAAATAGGATTTTACAAAAAAACTTTTGCATTGGCTTAACCTCAATTTAATAATTCTTACCTATATCCAGATTGAGGTGTGACCGCTATATTATTCTGACCGTGCTGAAGAAATGTATTATCCAAAACCGAATTGGAAACTCAAAAAAAACCTTCAATATGATACCTTCAATTTTGTCTTATTGTTTTGCAATGTTCACATGACTTCGGTACATTTCCCTTGTGCAACTTGAAAATAAGTATTAAATTCGCAACCAATTTCGGTCCCATAGCTCAGTTGGTTAGAGCACCTGACTCATAATCAGGTGGTCCTTGGTTCGAGCCCAAGTGGGACCACCGTAAAGTTAAGCCTTCCAAGAAATTGGATGGCTTTTTTGTTTTCACTGGGTTAAACATTGACTTTTTTTTTATGTTTAACATATGAAAAGTACAGCAGAAAATCCATTTGGCCTCATAGAATCCTACAAAAACATAACCGACGAGTTATATTTCAACAACGTAGAAGAAATTGATAAGAAAACCCATAAAGTTAAATGATTGAATGTTCACCACAGTTTATGGGATGCTGCTCATTTTTAAAGTCCATGCTTCAAGCTTATTAAGAGGTTTTAATTTAAAAGCCAATACTTTTGATCTTTTGTAAAGGTTGCCCAATCATCTGTTCTAAAGGAAGTAGCCAGAAACTTTTCCTTATTATAAAGATTACAATTACCAGCATCGTCAGCCCATCCATAGTGAACAGCTATCGGGTTTTGCACTCCATCAATATAGGCCTTGGGATAATGGGGTTTTTATAGCCTTGGGCATCCATTTCAAAATGGGCGAGCACTGCTATTAAGTAAAAAAAGCCCTTAAAAATTTCATTCTGATTTCATTTAGTACTAATTCGTGTTTTTGGTTTCTAGTTTTTCTTATAATATTCGTGCATAACATACCAGACTTTTTTCTTTTCGCCTTTATCTGACAGCAGACCCTTTCTGTTGTAACCTTTTTGGTATACCGGATGCATTCTTCCTAAAGACTTGTAGTCGAACAAAAGCCATGGGCATACCCCAATTAAATTCGGAACGGTTTTAAACATTTCAATTTGGTCTTTATAAATTTTTTCCTGGTACTCTTCCGTCCAATAATTGGCTTCATCGGTTGGGCCATCATTACTCCCATACAACGCCTCACCACCAAATTCGGATATAAACACAGGTTTATCTGGAAAATCAATTTCCCATTTAGTGTCGGATGGTTTTCCTTGCCAAGGTATATACCAGCCTATATATTCATTAATTGAAATAATATCTGAATATTTATAAAGCGAATCACGAACCGTAAAGGTATTGTTACCATAACCCTGCGTATTAATAACATGGCTGATTAAACGCGTTGAATCCATTGCTTTGCATTTTTGTGTTAATGAAATGAGTGCTTCATTTCGGTTGGGTGTTCCCGGATAGGTTTCATTCGAAAGGCTCCATATTGTCACTGCTGCACGGTTT
>DASWKU010000537.1:0-5674 GCA_036396455.1 Flavobacteriaceae bacterium | reverse complement strand
ATCTGCCAACCCAATATTCGGTGCAATCTCCACGGAACCATTGATGATATGCAGGTTAGCTTCAATATTGTTCTTTTGTAAAAACTCATTTACGGTATTTGGATATGATGTGGCAATTTGCTTTCCTTGCAAATCTTGGACCCCATTATATTTGAATGATTTTGGAACTGCCACCGATACTTTACAGGACGAAAAGCCAAGTTTTTCAACAATGGTAATCTCCTTCCCTTTTTCAATCAAAATATTTTCACCGATAATGGCCGCATCCACTACGCCATCTTTAAGATATTGTGGGATGTCGCTATTGCGAAGATAAAACACTTCCAATGGAAAATTTCTGGCCGAGGCTTTAAGTTGGTCCTTTCCATTATCTATGGAAATACCAACTTCCTTTAGGATTTGCATGGAATCGTCATGAAGCCGACCTGCTTTTTGAACTGCGATTTTTAATTTACTCATTTTATTATTTTGAATGTGTTTGAGTAAATCTTCATGGGATCAAATTAAAAAACCCGCTTGATTTACTCAAACGGGTTTAAAAATATAGTTTTGGTTTTATTCAATACATTTTCAGCTCGCTTGAGTGCCAGTATGAAAATGATGGTGATGTGATTGAATAAAACTCATTTTTTTTATTGTTTCGACAAAGATTCGAAATAAAAATTTAAAATTCCTAATCTTTACCAATTATTTTGAAATTATTAAGACATTGTAATTTTTAACACTTCAAAATTATTGATTTCCCAAAATAATTGGCATTCCGCTATTACCTCCACCAATCACGATGACTTTACTATTTGGTGATTCCGATAATTTAATGGTGGCTTCAATCCCTTTGTCCTGTAGGATTTTATCTGTTAAAGAGGCACTTAATATTCTATTGGCATCTGCCTTTCCTTGTGCTTCTATAATTACTTTTTCGGCTTCCTTTGCTGCAGTTACCAATCTAAACTCGTACTCCAAAGATTCCTGTTCTTGTTTTAGTTTACGTTCAATGGCATCTTTTATGGTGTTGGGTAATGTGACATCCCTAACCAAAATGTCATTAAGCTGTACATATTGCTTTTCGAGATTTTTTTCCGTTTCAAGAAATATTTCGTCTTGTATGGCATCGCGTTTACTGGAGTACAACTGTTCTGGAGTATATCTTCCAACCACGCTTCGAGCAGCACTTCTAATTGCAGGTTGAATGACGCGTTGTAAATAATTTTCTCCAAGTCTTTGATGGAGATTTCCTAAATCATTGTAAACAGGCTGATACCATACCGATGCATCAATTTGGATTTCCAAGCCATTAGAAGACAATACTTTCAATTGTTCAAATAATTCCTGTTGGCGCACTTCATATACAATAACCTTGTTCCAAGGGGCTATTACATGAAACCCTTCACCCAAAGGAGGTTGATCGGTTACGACACCATTATCAAAAGTTTTGTAAAGTACACCGGCTTCACCTGGGCCGATGGTAATTGCTGATTTTGCAAGCAAAATGATCAAAACAATCACAATAATGATTGCGGGCAGTGCAATTTTTGGTAATCTTTCCATTGTTTTATATTTAAATTAATCCGTTATATTTTCTGATGAACCATTCCAAAGCAAGGCTTAAAGTGATCATTGCGAGTAGAAATTTCCAATCGACCAAAGGTACGACTTTTTTGCTGCTTTTCTGTATGGTTGCGAATCTACTATCATTCAATAAATCATTAGGGAGATCATTAATTTGATCAATAAAATACGTCTTACCCGCACTATTTGTAGCCAATTGTTGGAGCTTTGTTACATCGGCATTTAAAAATTGTTGCTCAATATTATAGTCCAATATTTTAAAAGTTCCAGATTTCGATATATTTTCATCTGTAACCGAAACCGTAAAATCATATTCACCAGGATCCAAACCGCTCAAATCCACTTGATAACTGCTATTTTTTAGGATAAAAGGCAAGTTAGAAGAAATATTATTGCCTTTATTAACTAAAGTTATGTTTAGACTTGCATTGTTGTCAAATTCATAGTTTTTATTGAAGAATTGAGCTGTGATTTTTACGTCGTCATTTCCGTTGTAAAACGATTCATAATTGAGGTTCAATCTGCTTTTACTTTGGTTGGAGCTTAAATACTGAACCAATCTTCCCAAGAAATCATCAAAAGTATTGAACGACTTTTCATCCATAAAACTTTGCGCTCTCCATCTCCATATACCTTCCCCATTGAGCAATGCGCCTCTTTTATCATTGATCTCGAAAGTAACCAATAAGGGTTCATCCATTTGAATGCCATTGATCGTTTTATGTAAAATGGTATTTACGGGGATATTGAATGTGGTTTTGCCAAATTCAGTTTGCAATGGCGGAAACCTGTTAAAGTTTAATTCATCAATTATAAACACTCCATAATTTTGGTTCAAAGTAGGCTGAAAATTTTCTTCTTGATGGGTAATCACTTGGTGATAGTCATTTTGTATGCCATTTAAAAATTGCCAACCTGTTTTAGTGCCAGTGATGACAAAAGCATTGAGTTTTAAACGCTCCATTTCCTGATAAACCAATCTAAATTTATGGTTTGGTTGATATAGTATAACCAATTGAAAATCATCTAATCTACTTAAAAATTCTTCTGGAGATAAAATGGATGCACTGCGTTGTTCATTACTTTCTATGGATTTTTTGAATGCCCCCAAATCTGGATGCATTATATCTGAAACAATGGCCACATTGGTTTTTTGGTCAATGACCTCAACAGCAAAATTCTTGATATTGTTTATGGTGTTTTTTTCATTGTCCAATGCTTCCAGTTCAGCTTTATAGCTATTGACGCCAACCCTATTGGCAGGAAGCATTATTTGAATAACCTGTGAAGTTTTAGTAGGGCTAAAAGTTAAACTTTGTGAATGAACCGTAGTATTACCACTAGTAATTTTTAATTGGGTAGTCATTGAAGTTTTGCCGTTGTAAACTACAATTATTTCGACTGGGAATTTATTCTTTAAGTACGCATATCTATTAACATTAAGCTGTTCAATTTTTAAATCCGAAAATTTTGTGGTATCACCCAAAATCACCGGAAAAATAGGTTGTTTATATCGTTGAGCCAAGAACTGATAATCATCCCCATAAGTCTGATTGCCATCGGTGATTAAAACTGTAGGGGAAATGGAATTGGAATTGACTTCGGACAACCGCTTAAAAACCTTGGCAATGTTGGATTGTTTTTCATTGAAGGACATGGAATCGGAAGTGTTTAAATTCTTTCCAAAGGTGTAAAATTCCAAATTAAATTGGTTGTTCAATGAATCGTTGGACTTTAAGGATTCCATCAACCTTTTTGCCTTGTCGTCTTGTCCTAAATAGGCTATGGATTCTGAATTGTCCAAAGCCACAATAAGATTTGGTTTTTCATTATAGTAAGTGACCTTATCAAATTTGGGATTGACCAAAAGCAACAAAACAGAGAACACTGTTATAAACCTCAAAACAGCGAGCACCTTGTAAATCCTTGAGTGATTTTTAGATTTATATAAATACTGAAAAAGCACCAAGGATAGCGCCAAAATTCCGGCCAATATGATCAATAAGATTGTCTCTGTTTGCATTTTTTGATTTACGAATTATGAATTACGATTGACGAATTAGTGATTGAAAAATCGTAATTCCAAAATCTTAAATCATAAATTAAGTGAGCATTCCACCATCCACATGAAGCGTTTGGCCTGTGACATAAGCACTTAAATCACTTGCCAAAAACACACATGCATTGGCTACATCTTCCGGTGTTCCTCCACGTTTTAATGGAATGGCATCTCGCCAACCTTTAACAGTATTTTCATCGAGTTTGGCCGTCATTTCAGTTTCAATAAAACCGGGAGCAATGACATTGCTTCTAATGTTACGGGAACCCAATTCCAAAGCTACAGATTTTGAAAATCCGATAATTCCAGCCTTGGATGCCGCATAATTGGTCTGTCCTGCATTGCCTTTGACCCCGACCACAGAGCTCATATTGATAATGGAACCTTTGCGCTGTTTCAACATGGTACGTTGCACAGCTTTGGTCATATTGAACACGGATTTCAAATTGACTTCAATGACCTTATCAAAATCTTCCTCGCTAATGCGCATCAATAAATTGTCCTTGGTAATTCCTGCATTGTTGACCAAAATATCTATGCTCCCAAATTCATTGACGACATCTTCTGCCAATTGCTGGGCTTCATTAAAATTTGCGGCATTGCTTTGATAGCCTTTCGCTTTAACGCCCAAAGCATTCAACTCCTTTTCCAATTGATTTGCTGCCTCAACAGAGGAACTATAGGTAAATGCAATATTGGCCCCATGTTGTGCAAATACTTCGGCAATGCCTTTGCCAATGCCTCGACTTGCTCCGGTAATAATGGCCGTTTTTCCTTCTAATAATTTCATTTGATTAATATAAGTTTAGTTGATTTTCAAAGATAGCAAATACAAATTGCAAGAAATAAAAAAACCTCACAAGATTTTGTAAGGTTTTTAACAGTATTTTGGTTTGCTTAACTTAAAACTTCGGCTACTTTTTTGCCAATTTCTGCAGGAGAATCCACCACATGAATGCCGCAACCCTTCATGATTTTCTTTTTGGCCTGTGCCGTATCGTCACTTCCTCCTACAATGGCACCGGCATGTCCCATGGTTCGTCCGGCAGGAGCTGTTTCGCCTGCTATAAATCCTACAATTGGTTTTTTGCTTCCACTGGCTTGGTACCATTTGGCAGCATCAGCTTCCAATTGACCCCCAATTTCACCGATCATAACCACTGCTTCGGTTTCCGGATCATTAATCAGTAGCTCAACCGCATCTTTTGTAGTTGTGCCAATAATGGGGTCTCCTCCAATACCAATGGCTGTAGTGATTCCCAAACCTTGTTTTACAACTTGATCGGCCGCTTCATAAGTCAAGGTCCCAGATTTGGACACAATGCCCACTTTTCCTTTTTTGAACACAAAACCCGGCATAATGCCTACTTTGGCTTCACCCGGAGTAATCACACCAGGACAATTTGGGCCGACCAAACGGCAATCCCTATGTTTTATATAATCTGAAGCCTTAATCATATCCGCCACTGGAATACCTTCGGTAATGGTAATGATGACCTTTATTCCGGCATCAGCAGCTTCCATAATGGCATCGGCGGCAAATGCAGGTGGCACAAAAATAATCGTCGTGTCGGCACCCACCTTATCAACAGCTTCTTTTACCGTGTTAAATACGGGCTTGTCCAAATGTGTTTGACCACCTTTTCCCGGCGTAACACCACCAACAACATTGGTCCCGTACTCAATCATTTGGCTTGCGTGAAAAGTACCTTCACTGCCTGTAAATCCCTGTACAATAATTTTTGAATCCTTATTTACTAAAACGCTCATTTATTTATTTAATTTTTTATTTTTAAATCACCACAAAAGTAAAGGTTTAAGAACTAATTTAGCTTCGTTATTTTATTTTTTCCTTAATTCTTCCAAAATTTTCGGAAGTTGTCTAATGGATGCCATTACTTTTAGTTCTGCTTTTACATCTTGGGCCGGTGTACCCCAATATGTTTTTCCACCTTCGAGAGATTTGGTAGCTCCTGATTGCGCCATCAAAACTGCTTTTTTCCCTATTGTAATTCCACTGATAATTCCAACCTGTCCCCAAAGTGT
>DASWKU010000536.1:0-2396 GCA_036396455.1 Flavobacteriaceae bacterium | reverse complement strand
GAACGAAGTTAAACACAAGCTTTTTCAAGGGAACGATTTGATACCATTTGGAACACAGAGATAAATAAAACCTAAAAAATATGAAAAATCACATTCTAAAAACAGCATTGATTGCAGGTACTTTGGACATTTCGGCTGCCTTTATAAAAAGTTATTTTGTAAACGATGTACTTCCTTCCAGAGTATTGCAATATATTGCCAGTGGTATTTTTGGGAGCGATGCCTTCTCCGGTGGCTTTGGCATCATGGCCATCGGGTTACTTGTGCATTATGTAATTGCTTTTTCGTGTACGACCTGTTTCTTTTGGTTGTATCCCAAATGGGGCGTTTTCAAGAAAAGTATGGTGCTTAACAGCATTTTGATAGCTTTGGTAGCTTGGATTGTCACCACCCGAATCATCGTACCATTGAGCAAAATTAAACCAGGGCAATTTGACATTTCCAACGCACTCGTAGCTGTGGCAATCTTGATTGTATGCATAGGATTTCCCATTGCCTTCAGTGCCAAGAGGCACTTTGGGCAAAAGGAACAATAAAACCTTTCAAAAAGGGTTAAACTAACAGAAATAACAAAAGGGCTGTCTAAAAAGTGATCTTAACCACAAAGAACACAAAGGAGGCACAAAGAACACTAAGATTAAATATTGGAATTTCAACGCTTTGTGACCTTTGTGAACATTGTGGTTGAATAAAAGTGGTTCTTTTTAGACCTTTTTTTAATTTGCGACTTTAAACCTACCGATAATATTTTTGAGTTTGGCCTTGAGGTCTTCGCCTGTATCATAGACCATTTGCTCGCTGGATGGAAATGGGACTCTACGGTTTCTAATGAGATCCCGGTCCTCTTTTAACAACGCCCGTTCATCGCCTCTAAATGTGGCAAACAGGTTTTCAAACACAAAACCACTGTCTATGGGAAATGAATTGATGACCTGATCGGACATTAAATCCACATACACTACATCGCCAAGTATTTGCGACGATTTGGTCTGTTCAACCTCAAAAAGGCGTGCCCTAACCTTTACAATTTTATCCACTTTAATATCATTGCCCAAACTGTCCTTCATCACATTGCCATTTCGGTCTTTTTGATATTCCCAACCATCTACAATTTCCCGTTCTCTCAAAATTTCCCGTTCTCTAATTTGTTCAGGGGAAATATTGATGTTTTTAAGTTGCAATTGCATGGCATAATCATAATTGATTTCAGGATTGGGGTTGGCATGATACACCGTCCAAAATTGATTAAGGCCATAGGTGTTAAAATTGAGCAAATCGTCTTCCAATCGTCTTGGAATGATTTGATGGGTCTGATTTTCAATGGAAACGATCACGTAATTGGTGCCCCTTTGATGTGCCTCGTCCAATAATTCCCTAACATCTTCATAATTGGGGTTGATGCGTTCAATGTAGTTAAACGTATCATAGGATTCCCTAATCAGACGTTTGTCATCGGAATCCAATAATTTAACACCTTTATCATATAAATAATCTGATGTCTTTTCACGATAGTCCATAATGGGATTGCTGTAATCGTTGAATTTGAATTTCACCGTTTTTCCATTCACCTGCAATGGCAACACGGGTTTTATGGCTTCCTGACGTAAATGAAGGGCCATGTAGGTTTCATAAATCTGTTGATAGACTTCCGGATTGTTGTCCTTTTTAAGATGGTCGATGGAACTTAAATCCCTTTCAACCACTTTTGAGTAGGCATCACCCAACATTAAAACATAATCCTGTTTGCGTTTTTTGTCCTTATTGCTCTCCAATTTTTTTAAAGCATCTTGGATTGCTGCATCATAATTGCCCGTATTGATGGCTTTTTCAACCTGTTTCTTGCCACAGGAAACCAAAAAGGCAAATGTTATTGTTAAGAGTAATAATCGTTGCATAAGTCTTCAGTTTAGGGGTTTTGAAGGTCTGTTTTCAAAATTGATGCCAAAAAATAACCCTCAATTTTGGTATTGAGGGCTGCCAAATATATTGAATTTATTTTATGTTATTTCTTTTTCTTCGGATTATAAACAGGAAGCAATTGCGTGGAAACTTCACCAAATCCAATACGGGTACCGTCTTTTTCGCAATGGCCACGCATAATTACCGTATCAAAATCATTGATGAATTTTCGTTTGGTTCCATCCTTCATGGTCAAGGGTTTTTCCCCTTTCCAAGTGAGTTCCAACATCGAACCGTAGGAATCGGGAGTTGAACCAGAAATGGTGCCACTTCCCATCATATCTCCAGAATTTATTGGACAACCATTAACGGTGTGGTGGGCCAATTGTTGCGACATATTCCAGTACATATACTTGAAATTGGTTTTGCTAACGGTGGCTTCTTTGGCACCTTTTGGTCTGATGCCTACTTCCAAATTGATATCATAACTTTTTTCC
>DASWKU010000535.1:0-4102 GCA_036396455.1 Flavobacteriaceae bacterium | reverse complement strand
CTATTAGAAACTTTGCGCTTAGGTATTTTGTTGCAACTTGTAAAAAGTAAGATGAAATTTAAGGCAACTAAAAAAAGTATTGTTAGGGTAATGGTCATGATCATAGCTACTATGTTTATGCCAATGGTATTGACGATTTGGTTTTGGCTAAAGTAGATAAAAAATAGATAAAATGCAATTTAGTCGGACAAAAAGCAAATATTTATCAAAATCATCAAATTAAGAGCTTTTAAATCATATCATTTCAACGATACTGTTAAAATTTTTACTTTTCTTAATTATGCCCAATTCTAATAATTTATTTTGAACTTCCAATATTGTTTTTTCATCAATTTGCTCTTGGGACCATTCTGTTAATGAAAGCCATTCTTGTACATCTTCCAATTGCTGGTTATATCTTTTGGCAATGGTTTTATCAATGTCAGGAATTGATTTAAAGGTGGGGGTGGCTTCATTAATGATTTTTAAAATCCTTTTAACTTCGGTTTTATTTTCAGATAAAAATTCAGTCCTTCCAGCGATTACAAAACAAGGCCAAGGGGTTGGGCATTTGCCTATTTTCCGGAAGATGCCATCGTCAACAATCGGTTTGGTGGTAAATTTTTCCCACATAAAATAGTCAACCGCACCAGTTGACAAAGCTTTAATGGCTCCATCCAAATTTTTTACACCTTCAAATTTAAGGTCCATTTCTAAATCCCATCCATTATTTTGAGCGTTGATATACGCCATTAAATGGGAACCAGAACCATATCTGCTAATGGCTGCCTTTTTTCCTTTCAGTTCATTGATGTTTTTGTAACTCGAATCATGGGCCACATGTATCCCCCAAATTAAAGGTGTTTGTACAAAGACTTGGATGATTTTACTTGGATTGCCCTCTACGATATCTTTAATGATGCCTTCGGTTAAAATGACGGCCAAATCAATGTCTCCTTTACGAAGTGCTTTACACATATCTCCAGTGCCTCCAGGATAATCCATCCATCTTAAATTTATCCCTTCCCGTTTATAAGCACCATCTTTAAGTGTAAGGTACCAAGCTAAATTAAAATGTTCAGGAACGCCACCGATTGTTACAGTTTTCATCTGGCCGTTATTTTGTAGAGCGTAAAATCAATTAAATTGTACACGAGAGTTTGTGAAAAGTTCAGAAGTTTTAAAAGACATTAATAATAGTTTTAATGAGTTTGTTTTGTTGTTTGCTAAATTGAAAGTCAAATCGATTTACACCACCATAAGGAATGTTGTTGCCAATTTCCAAAGAAAAATTATGCTGTCCCAATAAAGCCTCATGACCCTTTCTGTTTAAGGTAATTATTTTATCTTCTTCTGAAAAAAATATGGAAAGTTTATCAATAATCCTTGAAAGCTGGATGTCACCATAGCCATAAAAACCTTGATAATTTAGGGCATAACCAAGTAAATGGTTTTTAGATTTTATGCTTTTATCCCTTACGATGCTAAGTATGTTTTCTTCTATGATATCAAGCCCGCTCTTTAAATCTGGAAATCGCTCCAAATGAGCTTTTAAACAGTTGGTCAAATACGTAAACGATGATTTTTGTGTAATATAATGTTTTAACAGATTATGGTCTTTACCGCAATAGGTTTTCCATACAGATACTGCCATATCTATATCTTCAGATGTTAATTTCACTTTGTTATCGTAATGGCACAGCAATTGTCCAGATGACAGTTCCGAAAGTCCTTTAAGATTTTTCCCACCTGCAATTCTGCCACTGCACACCAAATAAAGAGGCAGCTTGACATGTTTTTGCTGTAACAAACTAATAACTCCAATAAGGTTGATATGGCAAAATAAATCGTACTCAAACCAAAGCACTATTTCTTTATAACCTTCCAAATGATTGAGTTTTTGGATTTCCGATACATATTCAGATTCATTGATTTCAATGTCATAAAATTCGTTTAAAAACGCCTTACGTTTATTAAAAAAGGACTCCGTATCAATTTTTATTTCAGTGGGACCCTCACATAACATTTCTTGCCATGTCAAAAAATCTCCAGCAATATCCAATTCCTTCAAATAATTGGTCAAACTGTCCCCATTGGTAATATGAAGTGTTTTCTTTTTCATAACATTACCCTCCAACACGTTTGACCGCAAATCCTTTTTGCTTTAGAATTTGCATAATTTTATCCCTATAGTCTCCTTGGATTATGATTTTGTCATCCTTAAAACTTCCGCCAACACTTAATGTTGTTTTAAGTTCTTTGGATAGGATTTTAAAATCCTCAACGGCTCCTGTGTAACCTTCCAAAATGGTAATGGGCTTTCCCTTGCGCTTTTCGTATCTACAAATTATGGGTTCATCTTGCATCCAAATTTGTGTTTTTTCATTGGTTTCGGATTCTGGTAATTCCGAAATGTGTTCTGGAAACAACTTTTTCAACTGGTCATGTAAATCCATGGCGATTTATTTTTTAGTTAGTTCCAAATCAAATTTTATTTACAAATAGATATTTTTAAACACTAGGGAATCTATTCATTATTTTGAGCTTTGATCAATTTTAAAGTAGAGCGGGAACAGCAAAGATAACGAAAACATTGCTAAAATGTATAGGTTCAACAGTTCTTAAAAAATGAAACGATTGCCCATAAGTCTTTCTATTTTTAGTTACATTTGAAATATCAATTCAATTCAAATATTATGTTGACTCCGACCAAAAACAATATTATTTATGATAAAAAAAATCTTGACGACCTTCAACTGATTCAGCTATATTCCAACATGTTGAAACCCAGATTGATTGAAGAAAAAATGTTGATCTTGTTACGTCAAGGCAAAATATCCAAATGGTTTTCGGGGATTGGTCAAGAGGCCATTTCAGTTGGTGTTACCATGGCGCTTCAAAAAGAGGAATATATATTACCAATGCACAGAAATTTAGGAGTGTTTACAACTCGAGATATTCCTTTAAATCGCCTATTCGCTCAGTGGCAGGGAAAAGCCAGTGGGTTCACAAAAGGCAGGGACCGATCATTTCATTTTGGATCCCAAGAGTACAATATTGTTGGTATGATCTCGCATTTGGGCCCTCAACTTGGCGTTGCCGATGGTATTGCTTTGGCAAGCCTATTAAAGAACAAAAACCAAGTCACTGCAGTATTTACAGGTGAAGGTGGCACCAGTGAAGGGGATTTCCATGAAGCCTTGAATGTGGCTGCCGTTTGGCAATTACCCATCCTGTTTTGTATTGAAAACAATGGCTATGGGTTGTCAACGCCAACCAATGAGCAATACCATTGTAAGGACTTGGCCGATAAAGGCAAAGGTTATGGCATGGATGCTTTTGTATTGGATGGCAATAATATTGTTGAAGTATTTACCAAAGTCCAAAAATTGGCCGAAAGCATCAGAAAACGGCCCAGACCTATTTTGTTGGAGTTCAAAACCTTTAGAATGCGAGGGCATGAAGAGGCAAGTGGCACAAAATATGTTCCCGAAAAATTGATGCAAGAATGGGAAGCCAAAGACCCCATTGCAAATTTTAGAAATTATTTGATTGAAAAAAAGACACTTACCGAAGTTAAGAATGAAGTCATTACCAGTGCAATTAAAAAAGAAATTGACGACGCTTTGGAATTAGCCTATGCAGAAACTCCCATTGTTCCAGATGAAAGTATAGAACTAAATGATGTTTATAAACCATTTGAATATGAAGAAGTTAAACCAAATTCACCTTTAAAAGAAATTCGTTTTATTGACGCCGTTTCTGATGGCTTGCGACAGAGTATGCAAAAGCATAAAGACTTGGTTATCATGGGTCAGGATATTGCAGAATATGGTGGTGTTTTTAAAATCACTGAAGGCTTCGTTAAGGAATTTGGAAAGGACCGAGTCCGTAATACACCAATTTGTGAATCGGCGATTATTGAAGCTGCCATGGGTTTGTCGATTGCTGGAATAAAGTCGGTGGTTGAAATGCAATTTGCCGATTTTGTAAGTTCAGGATTCAATCCCATTGTCAATTATCTGGCAAAATCACAGTACCGTTGGAATCAAAACGCAGACGTTGTGGTGCGCATGCCTTGTGGAGCAGGCGTAGGAGCGGGACCCTTCCATTCACAGACCAA
>DASWKU010000534.1:0-1990 GCA_036396455.1 Flavobacteriaceae bacterium | reverse complement strand
CTCTTGGGCCAATGGTGTTCACATTGCCGTAGTAGTCTTCTGTTTGGGGGTGAACCAATGGGTCTCCATACACTTCAGAGGTTGAAGCTATAAGTATTCTTGCCTTCTTGGCTTTGGCCAAACCCAACAAATTATGCGTGCCCAAAGAACCCACTTTTAAGGTTTGAATGGGTATTTTCAAATAATCTATCGGGCTGGCGGGGGATGCAAAATGAAGGATATAATCGAGATGTCCCTGTACATTTATAAATTCGGTAACATCGTGTTCCACAAAAGTGAAGTTGGAATGTCCAAAAAGATGTTGGATATTTTTTTGGTCTCCTGTAATAAAGTTGTCCATAGCTATAACCGAAAACCCATCACTTATAAAACGATCACATAAGTGTGACCCTAAAAATCCGGCAGCTCCAGTAATAAGAATATTTTTAGACATTATTTTACCGTATTTCTTCCAATAGAGCTGTAATAAAATCCTTCTTGAACCATATCGCCCACATCATATAAATTTCTACCATCAAAAATAACAGGTTTGTTCATATTGCCCTTAAGTTTGGAAAAATTGGGAGTTCTAAATATACTCCATTCCGTTGAAATTATTAAAGCATCGGCAGAATTTATGGCATCATACATGTTTGACACATAATAGGGTTTATCTAATTTTTCTTCTGGTCAAATCTCTTGCTGAATGGTGGATTGTTAAAATATCAATCCGATTATCATTCACGATTTTGTAGATAATTCGGTAATTCCCTTCAATTAATTCTCTAATACTTTGCTGGTTGATTTCAGGTACAATTTTACCGGAATGGATTTGAGATTTTAAAATTTTGGTTCTATTGCTGATCCGAATTACCCAGAGTTTAGCGTATTTTTTTGAATCCTTGGAAATATATTCAGCAATATCCTTTAAATCTGACACGGACTGTAACGTCCAGTTTATTCGAACCATTTTTTGATATCGTTATCCAAGTCAGATTCTGAGATAACTTCTCCTTTTTCTGACTGATTGCTCCCTCTTTCAATTTTTTCGACCAATATTAATCTTTCAACCAATTCATCAATTGAAAACTCATCCGGAAAATTCTTTATATGTTCTTTCAATTTCGCTTTCGTGATCATTTCACATTTTTTAAGTTCTTAAATATACAATTTAATCAGTCATTTTGGTCAGAATATGGAAGGT
Organism: Flavobacteriaceae bacterium; assembly: GCA_036396455.1. Classification (GTDB taxonomy): domain Bacteria; phylum Bacteroidota; class Bacteroidia; order Flavobacteriales; family Flavobacteriaceae; genus Geojedonia. Next base: position 807 of record DASWKU010000534.1, on the reverse strand, counting down.
AACTCTGTAATTATCGTAAATTGATTTAAATTGTGTTCTGCTGTATTTGTCCAGATAATTTTTAGTTTTTCCATTTACCAATTTTCGGATTCTTTTTCTAAATCGTATTGGGTTGTGTATTTGCCCCTTTCGATTTCTGTTTCGGCATTTAAAAGCTCCTTTATATATTGTTTTCTTGTCAGTGGCGGCCCATCTACTATAAATGCCACTAAGTCATTTTCCCGATAACTTACCACAACTGCCTTAATGACATTCAACAAACGCTCGTCGGCATTGTTTAAATAGTTGATTACTGTGTTTCCAAAATCCATGATTGCCATCATAATTTCTTTTTCCCTACTGTAAAGATGCCATTTCTATCCAATATTTTATTATGTATTCAGAAGGTGACCCGACCTAAGAATCCAGAACAGTACGGTTACCTTGCGTATAACTAAAGATGCTTCACTGGGTTCTGCATGATAATGAGATTCTTCGCTTCGCTCTGACAAATGCCCTTGTACATTTAAAAATTCGGTAACATCGTGTTCCACAAAAGTGAAGTTGGAATGTCCAAAAAGATGTTTGATGTTTTTTTGGTCTCCTGTAATAAAGTTGTCCATAGCTATACCCGAAAACCCTTCACTTATAAAACGATCACATAAGTGTGACCCTAAAAATCCGGCAGCTCCTGTGATTAAAATTGTTTTCAAATGTATGCGATTTTAGCTCTCCATTTTTTCATCCATCAAATCTAAAGGAATGACTTCAAAATTATGACTTCTTTTTTGATAATCTTCCCCTCCATAAATTATTTTACCTCCGCTA
>DASWKU010000533.1:0-4524 GCA_036396455.1 Flavobacteriaceae bacterium | reverse complement strand
AGAGTGCGCGGATTCCATCGGGGCCAGGAAACTAATCAGATTTCCACTCACAGGCCGGATATATGTAAGCAATCTGTTCCTTGTTTGCCTCAATTGAAAAACATCCTTGCGAAACGGGATGGGTCCATATATGTTCTTGGGGGCTAATATAATTGTTGATTTCTTATTTTCGTTTATTTCCCCTTTTATTCTCGAATGATCGTTTAATATTTGTTTCTCTATATCTTCAATAGAAAAATCCTCAATTACACTGCTAAAATCTGCCCAGGAATCATAAGAAAGAAAAGAATGAGTTGTAGCCTCAATTTTTACTTGTGTAGGCCAAAGCTTATCTTTAGTTTGAATATATAGGCTTACTTCTGAGTTAATTGTAAATAATAAAAGCGGGTTTTTACATAAAAGAATTAAAAATTTGTTCTTAGGTATCGGATTCAGAAAAGGACAATAAAGATACAGGACTGTCCATAAAGTTAATTGTTTATGAATAGCCTCCAATCTATATTTAAGTGGGAAAGCTTCATCAAGTGACAAAAAACTATCCAGGATGTGGGTTTTTCAGATGGTCTAAAAGTTTTTTTCCCTTCGGAGTATTTTTAATTATTTCTTCTATTTCAATAAAATCATTTTTATTTGCTGATTCAAAATTCTTATCATGACTTTTTTTTCTCAAATCACCAAAAGTTAAATGCCCATATTTTTTAATGGTACTATCTAAACATTCTATTTCAGATTCACTAAATATTAGACAGTCTGGGCTACGTTTTGCAGATATTTCATTTCCTTCGATAGATAAAGCTTTTTCCGCACCAATAAATTCAAAATTATTAGATCCATCTCCACGGACATATTTTAAAATGTCATATGAATTGCTAGGGACAGGCCCATTTTTCATAGCTACGTAACTATCACCACAAATAAACCTTCCATAATCCTCAAGATGCAGTAGATCAGCAAAATAAAGCATTTTGAGTGTATTATATATTCCTGGTTTTTTGAGCTTCGTTACAATGTATAAAAGAACTTCTAAGGACTTTTGTGAGTCAAACCTAAAAGGATATTTTGGAAAAACTGAACCCATGCCACAAATTGTAATTAATTTGTGCTACCCAGTCAATAGCCATTTAAGAGTCTAATAAAAACACATAATTATCAATTAATTATGGTGTAATTAATTCTTCCAATGTCCAAAGGCGATTTGAAACACCCAAAGCCATCGCTGGACTCACCCTTAAAGACCCATGAATTTTACAAAAGTTATACCACCAAAAATAAATTGATAGGGATGCTTTTAAGTTTTCAAACTTTCTAGAAAATCCGTTTGATAAACGGGTAAGCCTTCTTTGGTGGGTCCTGATTGTCCAGTTATTTCTTTCAACGAATGAGGTACAAATTTTATTATATTTTGGTCTTCCTGCCATTTTCCTAATATTTACACCTGTTACTTGGGGAGGGCTGTAACGTCCAGAATCAGGGTTCTCATTACCGTATAATTTTACAATTTGGGCGTAATCAACCTCACTTCCAAAGTGCCTTTCAATTGCAGAACAATAATGAACAAAACCGTCGGTACTTATTTGAACCCTCCCCGATATTCTCTTTTTCAACCCATAAACAAAGCGGTCAGTGGTCGCAAAATCTCTTTTCCCTATTTCAAAATTCAAAATCGCTTTTGATTCAGGTTCAAAGCCAATAAAAGTATAAGCATCCCCTAAATACGGATTTGCCTTTAATTCTTCCGGCGTGACCTTTTTCTGTTTTTTCCCAATGAATGACCATAATTCATCGCATTCAATTGCTTCACATCGAATATCTTTTATTTTCTGGTCTAAAATTTGATGGCATTTTTCACCCGTTTTTACCAAAAGCTTTAGGATCGTTGTTTTGTGGACATCGGTCATTCTAACAATAGATCGGATAGAACAGCCTTCCATAAGGGCATTTAAAACAGCTATTTTCTTTTCTTTTTTAATGGTATACATGGGATCTCCTTGACAGGAGACCCGCAAGAGGCCATAATTATGAACACCTTAAATGGTGTAATCTCGGCATGGACCTTCACGGGATCTCCGAGGTTACGACTACCCAGTGTTTCAGCACTGGGTAGTCATGGTTTAATTGGTGGGGTGGGCCGGAATTGAACCCGCAACCAACGGATTAGTAATCCGGTGCTCTATCCTTTGAGCTACCACCCCATATTTTGTAAGGGGCCACGGAATTGGTCAGCAACGATTAGCCTTGTTTGTTGTCCATTTCGCTGGCCCCACATATTTAAATACCTTTTTTATCAAATACTTCCTTGGTTCAACCTTAAGTTAAAGGTTTATAATAATATTATTATATTTAAAAGTCAAGAGAAATTTGTTGACGGGATAATAATATTCTTATATTATTATGGAAAAAGGATGGAAAATATATAATTATGTGGATCATAGAGGGAACAATGCAATTAAGATTTGGATGCAAAGTTTGGAGAAAAATGATAGGGCAAGATTAGATCAAAAAATAGATATGCTTTCAACCAATGGCCCAGATCTTCCTCCTGGATTATTATCAGACACCAAATTAAGGCATATAAAGAAAATTCGACTAAATGGAAAAGTTGCTATTCGTTTAATGCTATGTAAAGGGCCAATTAATAATAATATTGAATTTACATTACTATATGGAGCTAGAGAACAGGATAGACAATTAATACCCTGGGATGCAGTTGAAAGAGCAGAAATTAGGCGACAAGAAATTATTAATAACCAATTAAGAAGGTGTGATCATGTCTGAATTAAGGGAAAAACTAATACAGAAATTCAAGGATAAAGAATATGCTCATGCATATGTAGATGAATTTCTTAATGCCTATATAGCTACACAAATTAAAGTGTTAAGGAATCAATGCAAAAAAACTCAGGCAGAACTTGCTGAATTAGCAGATATGAAACAAACTCGCATTTCTGTATTAGAAAATATTAATTATGATATGTGGAGCATTTCTACACTTAAAAAATTGGCGCACGCTTTTGATCTAACATTAAATGTTTCATTTGAAACTTTTTCAAAGCGTATCGGCGATATTGAAAATTTTAGTGGTAAATTTTTAGAAAGATCTCCACGGGAGGAAGACTTAGCTTTACAAGCTAACAAAATAACCCCTTTTCAGCCAGCAAACGCAACTAATGATAAATATGAAGTTCGTAAGAATTTTTCTGCTAATAGAACAGATTCATCCGATAATAAATTAATTAATGCTGATAACGATGTTTTTCCTGTTCTTAGCACTGATTACAGGAAAACTGCCTAAAAGTGGAGAAATATATATGGTTAGAAAAAGAAAAACAAAGAAAAGCGAGAACAAAACAGTAAAAGAATCCTGGGAAACAGCAAAAGTGCCTTTAGAGTGGAATATACCAGAATATATTATGTCTAAATTTGCGACAAATATGGTTATTCAATTGCTTAATAATGAATTTAAAATTTCGTTTTTTGAAGCTAAGCCATTAATTAATCTTGACCCATCTGCTCCCCCACCGAAATCAGTTCGCGCTGATTGTATCACAAGCATTATTGTGACAGCTGATCGCCTCCAAGGTTTTATTGATGTAATGCAACAACAATTAAACAATTACCTGTCCAGAACCCACTAAAAACCTTTTAGTAAAAATTTAAAAATCAAACTGTACCACTACCCTCTATTGGGTTTCTTGTCGCTTTGATTATTTTAATTATGCTCTTTTTAGGGTACCAAGAAGTTGGAAAAACGATGAAGACGGACCTGGAAGGAGCAAAGGCAGTTTTTGAGGAAGTACAATCCCTGCCATTTAAAGAAATTGGGTGTGATTTGATCATTGTGTCAGATAGTGAAGGAGAAGTTCTTGCCTGGACGGAGGAAAGTTCTAGGATTTTATCCCTTTCAGATTACCCATTTTTTCAGGAAACGGTTAGGGGTGAAAAAAAATGGGCTTAATTGTGTCCGATGAAACTGTTTATCAAATCAATTCGGTTCCTTTAGGAAGTAGTTCATTTGTATTTGGAACCTTAAGTATAGGGAATAAATTGAATGATTCTTTTTTGGAGAAACTCAAAACCAGGATAAAAGGGGAAATTAGTTTTTTTCTGAAAGGGAATTTAATTGGAACCACTTTTTCAAAAAAGGATCGAAATCAGATTCAAACTCTGATTCAAAATAACTCCGAATCCATTACCGGGGAAGCCTTTGATCTTCATCTTAATGGCAATCGTTTTTTCTCAATAATGATTCCATTTGGAGAAGAGGGAAATTACCTTCTTCAACGGTCTTGGGATGAGGCAACTCAATTTTTAAGAAGGGTTTTGAAAATGGTCCTGGTGGCAACCCTTTTAGTTTCCGGGACCTCAGGGGTATTTTGTTTTTTAGGGTCTTCGTGTAATCGAGTGGGTAAAAATTGTAAAAAAGTGTTTAAGGTCCATACAGGGCAAGGGTCAAGTCAAAGTCATTCTGTGGTTGAAGCCTTTGAAGTATTAGAGGTTCCTGCAAAATCCAGTTCGTCATTCCCG
>DASWKU010000532.1:0-2183 GCA_036396455.1 Flavobacteriaceae bacterium | reverse complement strand
ATCATGGTCTCTCCACTATAGATGACCCCATCCATATCAATTAAAAATCCCTTTTTCATAATTCAAAAATTTAAAATATTATACTAAAATGAAAACCTGTGCAAATTAATCTTCTTATAAGAAATAACATCCATCTAGATGATTATTTATGTATTAAACCCGCTGTGCATTTTGAACAGATTTCCTCGATTTTTTCCCCTCCCTAAAGGGTGTGAATCGAAGAAATCTTCATTCCATCCCTGCCTGCCGGCAGGCAGGCTTTAGGATTAGAGGTAAAGAATGAAGATTTTGATCCATATCAATTAAAAATCCCTTTTTCATAATTCAAAAATTTAAAATATTATACTAAAATAAAAACCTGTGCAAATTAATCTTCTTATAAGAAATAACATCAATTTAAACTGTTATTTGTGCATTAATTTATCGTTAATGGCTTTTTGAAATCAAAAAAATCACTTGATAGTTCAAAAGTAGGATGTCCTTACAAAAAGTGTCAAAATATAAAGAAATCATTATAATCCCATAAATACCTGCAATTTACTAAATTTACAAATGATTTATGACATCGAAACCGTTGTGTTTCTTAAGCTCATACCCACAAGACTTTTTAAAATGCCATTTAAACCTTATAACAGTTATTGTTGTTTAATTTTGTTAATTACTTTAATCCCTTCATTGCTAACGGCGCAATACACGCCCTATTTTCAAAATTATTCGTTGTCAGAGTACAATGCCGGAAATCAAAATTGGGATGTTTCCAAAGCAGAAAACGGCAAATTGTACGTTGCAAATAACAATGGCTTGCTTGAGTATGATGGCTTAAAATGGTCTTTTAAAGAATTGCCAAATAAAACCACCATTCGTTCTGTTTTGGCTTATAATGACCTCATCTATACGGGATCTTACGAAGAATTTGGATATTGGAAAACGGATACAAAGGGTGAACTCAATTATACGTCCTTAAGTAATGAATTTAAAACCCAAATTTCATTGAATGAAGAATTTTGGCAAATTACACCTTACAATGACGCCATAATATTCAGATCCTTTTTAAATATTTACATCTATAAAAACAATAAAATCGTTAAAATTAAACCGGCTTCAACGGTTATCTCTTGTGATGTGGTTGAAGATAAATTTTATGTGTCAACTCTAAAAAATGGAATCTTTATTTTAGAAAATTACACTTTAATCCCAGCAATTTATGAAGACACTTTAAGGGAAGCTCATGTGGTGTCGATATCACAATTAAATGACAAACTTTTTATGTCAACGTCGCTTGAGGGTTGTTTTATATATTCCAATAACAAGCTCATACCATGGAAATCAGAAATAAATGAACTCATTAAGGAGCATCAACTAAATAAGTTCTCAAAACTGGAGAATGGCTATATGGTTTTTGGAACCATAAAAAATGGGGTGTATCTTACAAATAGTTCAGGAGAAATTATTTTTCATTTGAATAAGGAATCAGGCCTTGCAAACAACACGGTTTTAGGACAATTTGTGGACTTTAACCAAAAACTTTGGTTAGGTCTGGATAATGGGATTGCATCCGTTGATTTAAATAGCCATCTTAAATTTTTTAATGACATATCTGGTAAACTTGGTGCTGTATATGATGTCATCAAACACAAAGGTACAATTTATATTGGCAGCAATACGGGACTGTTTTATTTGGATAAGCAAGGGGAATTACAATTTATAGAAAACTCCCAAGGTCAGGTATGGGATTTAAAACAAATTAATGGTCAATTGTTTTGTGGCCATAATAATGGGACTTATATAATTGAAAACCATAAATTAAACTTGATTTCAAATTTCACTGGCGGATGGACCATCAAAAAAGTTCCGGAACAGACCAACCTTTATATTCAAGGTACTTATGCTGGATTGGTAAGGTTTAAAAATGAAAACGGAAAATGGAATGTAAAACATTTAGGAAAGACAACAATTCCTGTTAGGTTCCTGGTTTTTGAAGACAAGCATACGGCATGGGCGGCACATGCCTATAATGGTTTATATAAAATAAAATTCGATCCTGAGTACGATTCCATAACAAGTATTAAAAATTACGAAAACAAAGGGCTTCTGTCCAATTATAATGTTAGGGTCTATAATTTAAAAAATAATATCTGCTTTAAGACCAATCATGGTTGGCAAAAATATGAACCTTTATTGGA
>DASWKU010000531.1:0-5082 GCA_036396455.1 Flavobacteriaceae bacterium | reverse complement strand
TGTAACATTCATATTTAGAAGAGTTTTGGTCGATAGTGACCAAACTATGAGAAATGAATCAGCACAGCTATTTGGTTCAAAATAAAAACACTAAAATAAATGACATTATACACAAAATCGATAAGACTTTACACATTAGGTGTTTTACTAATGCATTCCATGTTGTTCGCACAACAGGTTGAAAAAAATGAAATAGCCATAAAATATGCGCAAACTATTACAATAGAGGATTTAAGGGACAACCTAAATATTTTAGCATCAGATGCTTTGGAGGGTCGTGAAACAGGAAAACGAGGCCAAAAGATGGCAGCGGCATTTATAAGTTGTGATTTTGAAGCTAATGGTTTGCTAGCACCAGTAGATAAAGAAACAACAAGTTCTTACCTCCAAACATTTAAGCTTTTTGCAACAACCCCTCCCGAAGGTTATATAAAAATAAATGAGGAGACGTATATGGTCAATACCGATTTCTTTTATTCAGGAAATCCTATAAAGATGGATGAAGTGGAGTCGAAACTGGTCTTTTTAGGAGCAGGGGAAAAGGATGATTTTCTTAAACAGAATGTAAGGGGAAAATCTGTGTTTGTATTAAATAAAGACATGCAAAAAATGAGGGATATACTGCGTTTTGCAGACAGCCTTGGTGTAAAAACTATTTTCACACCTATGGCCACAACCGAAAGTGAGTTTCAAAATACAGCCGCCAGAGTAAAAGGCTTTTTTGATAAAACTCAACTTTCAATCTCACAGCCCGATGATGTCAAAAAACCCGCTATTAGCTCAGTGTATGTGTCACCAAAGATGACCGAGCTTCTAATGGGAAAATCCATAAGTGACCTCCAAAAATGGATTGATGATAAAAAAAATTATAAAAGATTAACTCCAACATCCTTCAAGTACAAGATTAATTTAGAAGTAAAAACCGTGGAATCCGAAAATGTTTTGGGCATGATCGTAGGCACCGATCTAAAAGATGAGGTAATCGTCATTTCCTGTCATTACGATCACATAGGCATCACAAATGGAGAAATCAACAACGGAGCCGATGATGATGCTTCAGGAACTTCTGCCATTATGGAAATGTCTGAAGCTTTTGCACAGGCCGTAGAAGATGGTAACGGGCCAAGACGAACACTGTTGTTTATAGCTTTTACTGGAGAGGAAAATGGACTATTAGGTTCAGAATATTATGCAGACCATCCCATTGTACCATTGGAAAATACCATTGTGGATTTGAATATCGACATGATAGGTAGAAAGGATGATCCACATCCCAACAATGATAATTATGTGTATTTGGTGGGGTCGGACAAGCTTTCCAGTCAACTCCATAATATTAGTGAAGCAGTTAATAGCGCCTATTTCAATTTAGATTTGGATTATACCTATAATGACGAAAATCATCCAGATCGTATTTATTATAGATCCGATCATTGGAATTTTGCCAAAAACAACATCCCCGTTATTTTCTATACCAATGGTTTTCATCCTGATTATCATAAACCAACGGATACTGTAGATAAAATTGCATTCGAGTTATTAAGGAAAAGGACCCAACTCATATTTCATACGGCTTGGGAGTTGGCAAATAGAAATGATAAACCTATTGTGGACAAAAAGAATTAGACTAGAGCAATGACCTAAATTACAATTATAACAACATTTAGAATTAAGAAAATTAAATAAGTTAAAATGAAAAGAATTCACAAACATGCAATATTTATGTTAATGACAATGTCGTTGTTATATAACTGCAACGACAAAAAAGAAAAAACAACTCCGCAAGCAAATAATGAATATAATGTTCAAGGAACCATCAAAGGGCTTCAAGACGGAATGATTTATCTAAATCAAAACGATGTTGTTTCCAGAACTTCAACAGTGTTGGATAGTACGTCCATAAAAGATGGCGAATTCATTTTTACTGGATCTATAGAACATCCAGATCAAGTGACTTTAGTAAGTGGCGGTAAGTATATCAGATTCTTTTTGGAGAATAAGGACATTGAAATTGTAGCAGATGCAACAATCCCTGTAGAAAAATATGATGGAATAAAGGCTACTATAACAGGTTCTGCTTCCAATGATTTATATGAAGAACAACAAGCCACGGAAAAGGCAATAATGGAACAAAAAGAATACGCAGAACTTTCAGAATTGGAAAGTGAATATCAAAAGGCTCAACTAGAGAGAAACAGAGAGGAAAGTAATAAACTTTATGATGCTTTGAAAAAGTATGATGACCTAACTAATAAACGTTCTAAAGAGCTGTTGAACTCCAAAATGGAATTTATAAATTCTCATCCAAATTCACCCGTTACACCTGAAGTATTGGGTTTTATGTTTTCAGAAAGGTTTTTGACGATGGATCAAATGGATGAGATCATGGGTAAGTTAGCAGGAGATGCAAAATACACCAGTATGTATAGGTATTTTGATGACGAATACAGGGCCATAAAGCGCACAAGCCCAGGTGTCATAGCGCCAGATTTCACCCTTAAAACACCAGATGGCAACGAGTTTTCATTATCACAGACCAAAGGCAAGTACGTGCTGCTAGACTTTTGGGCATCCTGGTGCAAACCATGTCGCGCATCGTATCCACATTTAAAAGAAGTGTATTCAAAATATAAAGATAAGGGATTTGAAGTATTGGCTGTTTCAACCGATAGTGATCACAAAGCATGGAAAAAAGCCATTAAAGAAGACCAAACTACTTGGATTCATGTGATAGATACTTTTAACCGTCCCGGTTTTCCATCAGATACAGGTACGCTTTATGCAGTTCCTTTTCTGCCCACCACCTATTTATTGGATCCCAATGGAAAAATTTTGGCAAAAAACCTACATGCCGACGAACTTGATGCTAAAATGAAAGACATATTTAGAGAATAATTAAAACCAAAAATCATGAAACAAATAAAAAACTGGCTTTTTGTATTTTGCCTATTATGCCTGACTTTTGCATTCGCACAACAAAAACAAAATTTAAGTGTGCTTTATGTAGGATATGACCCAAGCATTCCATTACCCGAAAAGGTAATAAAAAGTTCTACTGGAAATGGTGGAATGACGGAAGAGCGATTTATAGAAGACTATAAAACACGTTTCCCTGAATTTAAAGGATACCTTGAAAAGTATTTCACGAAAGTAAAAACCGTTGACGCTAGAGATTATAAACAAGAGATGTCCACTGATTATGACGTCACCATTTTTGACCAGACCATTGAACCTTGGAAAGAAAGAATTCTTGAACAAAAACCTGATGGTACAAATCATTATGAACCGGCAAAATACCTAACCGATGATTTTGACCGCGCTACAATTTTCATTGGGCATACGGCTCCGGTCATGGGGCATAGCGTAGGGTCTAAACTAGATTGGTTGTGTCTGTGCTTGGATGCAAATGCACACCACATTAAAACAGAGCATCCCATTTTTAAAGGACCTTTTCCTGTCAAACTAACATTGGTTGAGAAACCCACACCTGATGGTATTTATCATTATCCTTCTGGAAAGAATGTACCAAAAGAAATCCCTATGTGGCGTGTGCAAAAGGAAGGTTATATAGAAGGTAAAGGTTACCGAGTAGGAATGGTATCGCGTGGAGATAGTTTTTTGGATTCTCCTGATGCTGAGTATATTTCTAGTGGAGTAAATACTAAAGATGTTGGAGCGGTAGCAATTGGCCGTCATGGCAATTACTTTTTATGGGGTTTTTCAGCATCACCTGATTATATGACCGACGAGGCGAGACAGGTATTTGCAAATGCTATTGTATATATGAAGAAATTTAATGGGCAAAAACCTATTGCTCGGAAATATAACGACCGTATAGCAACCAAGGATTATGTAGACAATATCATAGGACGTCTCAATAAAGAATCATTTGAGCATACAGTTCAATACTATAAAGATATTAATGTTCAAATGGCAAAAACCGTGGCGGAATTAAAAGGAAAGAAAGACAAAGGGGAACAATTAACCGAAATGGAAGAAGCGATTATCAAAGCCCAATCTCAACCAATGCCAATCCCAAATTGGGAACAATATGTACAACAAATGGCTCGTGAGCATTTTAAATCAGAGTATGTGGAAAATGTTGGCGCTTTGAAAAAATATTTAAATGAGAATAGAAAATACATGTATTCAGAGCCTGATGCTTTCTATAGTCTTCAAATAGATGAGGAATTGAAAAAAATTGGTGTTGGTAATGACACTTTGGAATTTTTTGAAAAATGTATTCCTGCACTTAAGGATCCAAATCTATCCAAGCAAGCGACAATAGCGTTAAAAAGATATACAGATATGGAAAAGTCTCAAGAGGAATGGGAGCAATGGTATAACACGAATAAAAAGAAACTCTTTTTTACCGAATCTGGAGGTTTTAAATGGATGATTGATACAACCAAATAAGGATGTTTAAAAGCTTTGTTTTTTTGATGATGGTTGTTACTTGTTGCAACTCGGTTGTTTGGGGTCAACAAGATGTGGATGTAAAGTTCAAGGAGTTGGTTAGTGCAGCAGCTAAAGATATAGCGGTGGCAGAGCCTGACTTCAGGAATCCTGTTAGCGTGAAATCACACCTTCAATGGAATTCGGATAAAACCCTACTTGCAGTAATGATTAAGGCCAAAATCATGTTTGGATGGCACATTTATGCACTTGTCCCCAAAACCCAGCCATATATTCAATCCAAACTCATTTTGGAGTTGCCAAATGGTTTAACCCCCATGGGGGATTGGGAATTGCCAGCCGCATTTCCATATGAACAAGGGAATTATACCTACCAAGGAGAAGTAGTGTTCATCAGGTACGTAAAAAAACAACAACCTGAAATAACTGAAAACATAATCGCTGGTCTGTACTATCAGACTTGTGATATCAAACAATGTTTACCACCAAGAAAAGAAACAACAGAATTACAACTAAAATAATGAATAATGCGAATCAAGGGTTGACAATAAGAAAAAAACAAGCTCAATTAGTTGAAAAAACAACGTCTTAAACTTGTTTAAGTTAATGATTTTCAGTATCTTAATAATCAATTTCAACAAGATTATTTTGAATGCAAAAACCAAT
>DASWKU010000530.1:0-3829 GCA_036396455.1 Flavobacteriaceae bacterium | reverse complement strand
AAGCGGCCCACATGTGCATGATGATGCGTGGGGTGCAAAAACAAAACTCCGTCACTACAACGTCTGGATTTAGAGGGGCTTTCCAGAATATGGAAACCCGAAATGAATTTTTAAAGTTGATCAGTGAGAAATTGTCGTAGTTGCTGTAAACCAAACATTGTCACATGAGGAACAAAAAAGATGAAAATATCTTGAAAAGCTTCTTTTTAAATCAGTTATTTGTTGTGCAATTTTTTTATTTTTTCCGTAAGAATTTCATAAGTTTCTCTGGGTCTTGGCGGTTGTCCCAAAACCCCGTTATTATAATTTTCGATTTGTGAATTTTATACAGGATTGAGTAATGTCCCATGGAAACGACTCTTGTTTCTCTAAAATCTGTTTCTTTTCCCATTTTGGGATAGGTTTTCAGTAACCCGATCCGTTCCCTAATGGACAAGTTCAGCTTTTTGGAATAGGAAGTACTTTTATTCTGCTTGTTCCAATAATCAAAAATGTTGTCTCGTTGTCGCTTTGCGGTCTGGGCCCAAAAGATTTTTAGTCCATCCATTCGGAGTCGGCTTTTTCCAAGTCAGATTCTGAAATCAGGTTACCTTGTTCAATATCCATTTCGCTCATCATCAGCATTTCGATTTGATGTGAGTTCAGGGAAAGTTTTTCGTCCGTTTGGGTTGAATTGAAAATGGTGTCAATCGCCTTAAGCAACTTTTCATTTTTAGTGACCAATATTCTGTCAATCAATCGGTTTTTTATATTGTCTAAAGTTGTCATTGAGTATTTTTTAATAAAAATCGTAAATTTTCTTGGTTCTGCCAAATGTATGCCTAACGGTATTGCATCAACGATACCCTAAAACCACAAGGGGGTAGCCGTTGTTATTGAAGCAGCCCACATGTGCATGATGATGCGAGGTGTAAAAAAACAAAACTCGGTGACCACAACATCCGGATTTAGGGGAGCTTTTCAAAATATGGAAACCCGAAATGAATTTTTAAAGTTGATCAGTGAGAAATTGTCGTAGTCTCTTTATGACAAAAATTTAGATTAAGTCCTACGTTTATTTTATTATCAGGTTTAAGGGAGTTGTGTTTTAATTTGCTCTATTAAAATTTGGCTGAAAAAAGAACGCTGATGACACTGATTTTTATGATTTACGCAGTTTATCCGTGTCATCTGCGTTCCATTATTTGCAACATAGACGAAATTTATTGTACACCCAGAGAATTTGTGCCTTTTAAAGGCTATAGGTCAAACCCAAAGTTATATTTCTGCCAATATTGTAAATGCCGTCTGGTTTTAATCGCGATAAGTGATTGAAATAGTTTTTATCGGTCAGATTGTTTCCTGAAACCGAAATGGACAAGTCGTTATCAAGTACTTTAATTTTCCCTCCAAGACCGGCACTTAACAAATGGTAACCTGAGGTGGATGTTTCAAACTGGCTTACATTATTTTGGTCAAAAGTGGAGCTTAATTTTATAAATGCATAGCCTTCCTCAATCCAACCATCCCTGTATTCCACCCTAATGGTATTGTTCCATGAATTCGCTGGAATAAGGGGGAGATAGCCCACATTGTTTTGTTTTCCCGTAACCGCTTCAAAGCTACTTTCAATATGCAACCAATCCAACGGGTGCGGATGAAAATGCAGTCCCAATTCACCGCCATACAAATTGGCATCGGCTTGCAGATAATCGTAAACAGGATTGTCGTCAATGATATTCCCATTGGGCGATAAAAAAATGTAGTTGTTCACTTTATTGTAGAACACATTGGCAAACAACTCGATATGTTCGTTTTTAAATTCCAAGGCCAGATCGGTTTGGAAATTTTGCTCGTTGGTCAAATTGGGATTTCCTTTTTCATATCTGTTGGTGCCTTCGTGCACACCGTCCGAGGTGAGTTCTGCAAGATTGGGCGCCCTAAAACCTGTAGCTAAATTCAATCTTGCGGTAACCTGTTGTGCGATGTTGGTCTTTATGCCAAACGCTCCATTGAAACTGTTGAAATTTGGATGGATACCATTTGAAACATCAATGTTCCGGTTGTCAAAACGGGCTCCAAGTTGTACATCGGCCTTTTCAAAATGGATATGGGAAACTGCCAGAATCCCAACATCATTTGTCGTTGCATTGGGGATCAAGGTTTCTTCACCATAATTGGTATTGGTCTGGTTCATTCCCTGGACACCGACAATGGTCTCAATCCCGATAGCTATCGGGATCTCCAATTTTGGCAAATTGTATTTCACGTCATAGTTAAAGGTTTTAAGCTTAAAATGAAGGGTAGGTGAAACAAGCTCTTCAAACTCTTTTCGGTCGTTGTACAAAAAACCCATATTGACATCCAAACTGGAACCATCAAAAAATACTGCCGACTTTGAACTGAGCACATGGTTGGTCACTTTCTGAAATGGCAATAAGGGTGCTTTTCTGGTAGATTGTTCACCAAGCTCTTCCGGAATTCCGGGTTTTATGTTATTGACATTGTAACGAATTTCGGTTTTAAATTTTTCAGATTGATAGCCAAGAGCCAATTTAAAGTCCTGTTCTCTAAATCGGGAGTTGGTCACACGATACTCCTTGGTTTTATAATCGGAATGTTCGGCAAGGCTTCCCCTGAAAATAAATTTGAAGGTATCACCAGAGGCTTTATAGCCCGCATTGGTAGTATAGCCTTGTGTGTTGCTAAAATAGTTGGCACTTACATCACCCGACGACGTATTTGCAGTGGCAAATTTTTCAGGATTCAAATACAAAACACCGCCAAGCGCATCACTGCCATAGAGTAGGGAAGCAGGACCTTTGATAACCTCGACACTTTCTATACCAGCATCGTTGACCCCCAAACCATGTTCGTCACCAAATTGTTGGTTTTCAAGCCTTACACCTTGGGTATAAACCAAAACACGATTGGCCGTTAATCCCCTAATTACGGGCTTTCCAATACTCAAACCCGTGGTTACGCTTTCTACACCCGCAATATTGGTTATGCCTTCGGCCAATGTTGCTGCACCTTTGGCCTTTAGGTCTGCCACTTTTTCTTGTTCAACTTTCATGACATTTTCACTTTGAAGCTTATGAAAAGGGGTCGAGATGATCACTTCTTCCATTTCAATGGCCGAAGGTTTGAGAACGATTGATAGTGGTTCTTCATAAGGAATCTTGATATTTATCGATTGTGTTTCGTATCCGATCAACGAAACGATAAGTTTATAGGTTCCTGAGGGAATGTTTGCAATTTTAAAATGTCCATTCTCATCTGTTGTAGTCCCTTTTTCCAGTTGTGGCAAATACACATTTGCAAATGCGACACCACCTTTATTGTCATTATCCAATACGGTTCCTTGGATGTTATTTTGTGCATAAGTTGAAGACATTACTACAAAAAGCAATGCATTAAATAGTATTTTCATAAAGAAATTTTAGTTGAAATTAATTTAAAAGTAATTTTTCCGGGTAATGCCGGAGTCGATTATATTAAATTAAATTGTGGAGGGCCACGAAGCGAAAAATGAAGGTGTTGATACGCGCTTAAAAACAGGTATTGCGTAACCGTTTTTTCGTGATTGTGTTTTGGTGTGAAAATATCAACTGAAAAGCTTGGGATTGTAAAAGACGTTGTCAGTTTAAATTTATGAAAGCTACAATCTATATCAGAGCTATGCAAATGTGCCTTGTATTCTTGGCAAATCCCGTGTTTATGGTGGCTGAAAACGTGAATGAATTTGACAGCAGTAGGTGTAAGCAAAGCCAACACTAAAGTTAGCGTCGCAATTTTGAATCCAATATGTTGCTTAATTTTTTGCAATTATTAAAAACATGAATTTTCA
>DASWKU010000529.1:0-8798 GCA_036396455.1 Flavobacteriaceae bacterium | reverse complement strand
TTGATGGCACTTTTTATGGCCACAGGAGAGTTGCGAATAATCTTAACTGCAATCCTTTCTGCCAATGGGATTAGGTCTTCTTGTGTAGTAACGTGGTTTACCAAACCATAGCTTAGAGCAGAATTGGCATCAATCATCCCTGCGGTCATGATCATTTCCATAGCGCGCCCTTTACCAACCAATTGGGGCAAACGCTGTGTACCTCCATATCCAGGAATAACCCCAAGGGACACTTCCGGCAGGCCCATTTTGGCGTTATCACTTGCGATTCTAAAATGGCAGGCCATGGCCAGTTCCAGTCCGCCGCCGAGCGCAAAACCATTGATAGCTGCAATTACTGGAGTGGACAAATTTTCAACAAGATCAAACAGCAACTCTTGACCCTCGGCCGCCAATTGCCTTCCTTCCGTAACGTCGAAATCGGCAAATTCACTGATGTCCGCCCCCGCAACAAAAGCTTTATCACCACTTCCGGTAACAATTATGGCCTTAACACTTTTGTCTGAATTTGCGATTTTAAATGCCTCATGCAATTCTTTAATGGTGGCTCTATTTAAGGCATTGAGCTTATCGGGGCGATTAATGGTAATTGTGGTAATACCAGCGTTGATTTGTGAAAGAATGTTTTCGTAATTCATGTTATAAGAAGCTTTATTTTAGAAGACTCTTTGACCCTTCGACTGCGTTCAGGGCAGGCTAAGCTCAAAGTAGCAAACAATTGTAATCGTCATTCCTTTGGAAAAGTCACAATAAATGTTGTACCCTTTCCTTTTTCTGATATAAAGGTAATGGTTCCATTATAGGTTTCCACAATATTTTTTACCATGGCCAAACCAAGGCCCATTCCGCTTGTTTTGGTAGTGAATTTGGGCTCAAAAACTTTGGGTTTATTCTCATCAGAAATCCCAACACCATTATCCTGGACTCTAATTATGACCATGGGGCCTTCAGAAGTTACATTCACTATAATCTTTGGATTCTCGGCATCATCCGGTATGGATTGAATCCCATTTTTAATCAAGTTGGTCACCACTCTAATTAATTGTGTCCGGTCAAGTTTGGCTATAATCTTTTTCTCATCAGCCTGAAATGTGATGTAGTCTTCGTTAAAAATATCCAAGGCCAATTTTACAATGGCAACCACATTTAAGGTTTCGTTTTGTTGTGCCGGCATTTTTGCAAAATTTGAAAAAGCCGAAGCTATGGAACTCATGGTGTCTATTTGCTGAATAAGTGTTTTGCTGTATTCCTCGACTTTTTGGTTAATAGTTGGGTCGGTTGCGTCAAATTTTCTTTGAAAACTTTGTACGCTAAGGCGCATGGGCGTTAACGGGTTTTTGATTTCATGTGCCACTTGTTTTGCCATTTCCCTCCACGCTTGTTCCCTTTCGTTTGTGGCCAACTTAACGGCACTTTCCTGCAACTCATCAATCATACTGTTATAAGAATTAACAAGTGTCAAAATCTCATCGGTTGAAGATTTGATTTCAATTTTTTCGTTCCGTTTTTCCAAACGGGTTTCTTTAATTTTATCACTAATGGTTTTGAGGGTTTTAGTGATGTATTTTGATAATAACAAGGCCAAAACAACCGCAATTACAAGCATGACCATATACGTGTAACCCAGTCGTTTTAAAAATTCATCAAGCTCTTTATCCAAAAAATTGTCATTCTCTAAATAAGGAAGGTTAAGAATCGCCAAGGGCTTAAATTTGGTGTCGGTAATGTAGGTATATGACGATAAAAACGTTTCGCCATTCACCACATTTTTTGTCACATATTTACGTTCTGCAGTATTGGATAAAGCGTTTAAAATTTCAACATCCATACATCTTAAAAGGGTATCATTTGAAATCATTGCCTTTGAAGACTTTAAAAGCACTCCATCTAAATCATAGAGGTTAATCTGCAATTTATGAATGGACGCGATTTTATAGATTTCATCTTTGAATATCAGCGGAATATTTTCTGTAGTAACATCCCAAGTCGTTTCCCTAATGGTATAATCGATACTTTGCTTGATGTTTTCCTCTTTCCTATCCAGACGGTCCTTATGATAATCTTGAGCTTCTTCGTTGTACTGAAATATGGTAACAAGGGCGATTAAAATTGAAGCCAATAATACCAAAAGTATCATGGCCAAAAATATGCGGGCCCTTAAAGATAGTTTTCCTAGTGTCATCTAAATATTTTTGCAGCCTAAAGATAACAATAATCACACCAAAAATAGAGTGGTGAAATTCCAAAAAGTAATTCCGAGCCATCGGGGCCAAATCCCAACTCAAAGTTGAAAATTGCTGCTTTATAAAATATTTGACCAATGGGATTTGGTGCTTGATTTTTTGGAATTTTAATTTATGCGTCAGGATTTTTGCTCCTAATGTTTTTATAGATTTTAAAGCCCAGCATGATGAGCATTCCCAAAACGACCATCCCCACAACTCCAAATACCCAGTCTAGGGCACTTTTGAGGACAATTAAAAATACCACTGCAAACAAAATAAATGTCGCTCCCTCATTCCAAATACGCATGAAGCTTGAGCTCTTTGTCACCTCATCTCTTTGTAATTGTTTATAATATTGATGTGTTTTTAAGTGATAAATAATGAGTAACACTACAAATCCAAGTTTTACCAGCATCCAAGGTTGTTCCAACCAAAACGGTTGCAAAATCAACAACCAAATGGCAAATACTATAGCCAATATGGCTGAAGGCCAGGTAATGATATACCACAAGCGCTTTGCCATAAGCTTAAGTTGTTTGCCTAAAATCTCTTTGTCAGGTGAAGGTTTATGATACGCTTCTATTTGATAGACAAACAATCTGGGAATGTAGAACAGGCCTGCGAACCAGGTAATGACAAAAATAAGATGTAACGATTTTATATAAAGATATGTCATTACTCTTCAACAAATAAATAGTTTAAATTTTTACTGTTAAATGCGGTATTAAAAATACTGATTTCATCGGTCACCAATGTGTCAAACGCATCCAATTGTTCGTTTATTTTTTGGGTGAGTTCATCCTTCACCGCAATATCCTGATCGGTTGGGGCGAAATCCCCCATGCCCACCAAGGCATTCAAATGCCCCAATTTATTGGTCAATCGAATGGGGAAATTCAACGGATCTTGATTGCTCCTGTTTTTGGTTTGGTACAAAGCCTCTTCAATTTTTGTAAATTCGTCTTTTAAGGTTTTGGATTTTTCAAGTAATTCTTTCACGCTTTCATTATCCTTATATTGATTTTCAAAAGCCGTTAATTGCTCCTTGACCTTTCTAATTTTTTTAATGGACTTATGGGCTTTATCAATGGTTTTGTTGATGTCCTTTATGAACTCGAATTGCTTTTGCATATCAGCCAATGTGCTTTCTGCCCTTGGGTCTGCCAAGATTGTAAAGGGTTGTGAAGTCTCTTCATCATTCACTTTTAAACTCACTTTATAAGTCCCGGGAATTGCTTGTGGTCCATCAAGGCTTGCCCACCACAAAATCATGCCATCAAGACGTTCTGCCCCATCATAGGTCATGTCCCAAACAAATTCATTCATCCCTTTTTTGACTTCCAATTTGTCTTTCTTTTTGTTTTTTGTGCTGAATCTTTTTATTGTATCTCCTTTTGTGTCAAAATAGGTTAATGATACTTTGTCGTCGTCTTTATAATCCTTTAAATTAAAATAGGTCATCACACCGTTGGGGTGATTGGTTCCTGATGTTTTGCTTCCGCTTCTACTGCGACCATCCATACGGTAGGTATCTTTTGGTTTGAACAATCTGTTTTCAGAAGTGCCAGAATTATATAATTGATGTAAAACCGTCAAATCATCAATGATCCACAAGCTTCTTCCTTGTGTCGCTACAATTAAATTGTTGTCTTTTATGGTCAAATCTGTGATCGGAACAATTGGTAAATTCAACTGGAAGGGTTGCCAGTTTTTACCATCGTTGAATGAAATATACATTCCTGTTTCAGTTCCTGCATACAATAGCCCTTTTTGTTTAGGGTCTTCTCTAACTACTCTTGTGAAATGCTCAGGGTTGATGTCATTGGTGATTTTGATCCATGTTTTTCCGTAATCGGTGGTCTTGTATAAATAGGGCGAAAAATCTCCCAACTTATACCTTGTCCCGGCAACATAACACGTTCCCGCGTCAAAAACACTTGGTTCAATACTATTGATCATCATCCACTCGGGCATACCTTTGGGCGTTACATTTTCCCAGGTTTGTCCGCCATTTTGAGAGACATGGATCAACCCGTCATCACTTCCAACCCACAAAACCCCTTGTTTTAAAGGCGACTCATTTGCGGCAAAAATGGTACAATAATATTCAACCGAAGTATTGTCCTGCGTAATTGGGCCTCCAGAAGATTTTAGTTTTTCGGGATCGTTACGTGTTAAATCCGGACTGATGATCTTCCAGGATTGGCCTTCATTTTCAGTTAGATGGACATGTTGTGAAAACGTATATAACTTATTGGGGTTGTGCTTGGAAAATAGGATAGGGAAATTCCACTGAAAACGATACTTCATGGCTTCTGCACCGGCTCCCATTGGATTATCTGGCCATACATTAATTGCTCTTACTGTACCTGTTTTATGGTTTACCCTTGTAAGAAACCCATCGTAACTTCCACCATAAACAATATCATCATTTTCAGGGTCAACCGCAATATGGGCCGATTCTCCACCGGCAGTTTCTTCCCAGTCATCTTCTGAAATAGACCAACCATCTGAACGATGTGATATCCTTACTGTAGAATTATCTTGCTGAGCAGCATAAATTCGATATGGAAAATGATTGTCGGTAGTTACTCGGTAAAATTGAGAGGTCGGCTGATTGTGATACGTGCTCCAGGTTTCACCGCCATCATACGTTGTTTGGGCGCCACCATCATCTCCAATAATCATCCTATTGGAATCTTCGGGAGCTATCCATAAATCATGATGGTCACCGTGAGGTGCATTGTGGGAACTAAATGTTTTTCCGCCATCAATACTTTTATGATAGCGTACATTCATCACGTACACGACATCCACATCTTTTGTGTCAGCATACACTCTGGTGTAATACCAAGCTCGTTGGCGTAAACTTCTTTCACTATTGAGCAACTTCCAATTTTCGCCACCATCGTCACTTCTATACAATCCCCCTTTCTCTTTATTCTCAACCATGGCCCAAACCCGTTGGTTGTTCAATGGAGAAACAGCAACCCCAATAATTCCAAGAGTGTCCTGTGGAAAACCTTTATGTTTTGAAATCTCTTTCCATGTTTCGCCGCTATCTGTACTTTTCCATAGTGCAGAACCTTCACCACCAGAACTCAAGCTGTAGGGCTTCCTTTGTAACTTCCAAGTTGATGCATACAAAATTCTTGGGTTTGTTGGGTCAATCAATAAATCTACCGCTCCAGATTGTTCGTTTGAAAAAAGTACTTTTCTCCAGGTTTTCCCACCATCGATACTTTTATAAATACCTCTATCTTGAGTTGGCTTATAGATGTCACCCAGGACCGCTGCATAAACTATGTTATAATTGGTTGGGTCAATGGCAATTCTTGGCACATGGCGTGAGTTTTTCAATCCAGCTTCTGACCAAGTTTTACCTGCGTCCTCACTCTTCCATACTCCATATCCCGAAGATACATTTCCTCTTACCGTTTTTTCTCCACCACCAACATAAATGACATTAGGATCGCTTTTAGCTACAGAAATTGCGCCAATGCTCCCTCCAAAAAACCCATCCGAAATATTTTCCCAAGTACGACCACCATCCATGGTTTTCCAAACACCTCCGCCCGTCGCTCCAAAATAAAATAAATTGGGCTGGTTCGGAACACCCGTAACAGCAGCACTTCTTCCACCTCTAAATGGCCCAATAAGCCTGTACTCCAAGGCCTTATAGTGTTCTTCGTTAAATGTTTGGGAATTGGACTGTTGAAATGTTACAACAAAAAGAAATAATACGAGGGTAAAAATTTTGAATTGCATATTAATCCAGGTTTGGTTAAAGAGCTTTAAAAATAAGAATAATAAATTACTATTGTTCCATACCGATTAATTTTAACTTCACTTCCCTTCTCAAAAAATATCCTGTAACCATGGTAGACAAAATGTCTGAAATTGGAAATGACATCCAAACACCCAATTCCCCATAAAATTTTGGAAGAATTAAAATCAATGGGATAAAGAAAATACCTTGGCGCGTTAGGGTTAGCAATAGGGCTGGAACCGCTTTCCCTATGGCCTGAAAATAGGCTGCTCCAATAAGTTGAGTGGCAATAATCGGTGTGGCAGCAAAAACCCAGCGCATATCGCTTGGGGTTTGTTTGATCACTTCAATATCCGAAGTGAACATTCTGGTGATGGCTTCTGGAAAGAGCATTAATACCAAAAACACCAAGGTTGCTAAAATAGTGGCATCTTTTATGGCCTTGTTTATGGTTTGTCTCACTCTTGAATAATTATGCGCTCCATAATTATAGCCGGCGATTGGCAAAAATCCTTGAGTAATTCCCAAAACGGGAAACATGGCAAACATGAGCATGCGACCAACAATGGCATAAGCTGTGACCGATATTTCACCACCTAAATTGTACAGTATATTGTTCATGAACAAATAGGTAATGCTCACTACAGCTTGTCGGGCCAACGTTACAAACCCCAACGAGCCTATTTCTCTTACGATTGGTGGATTAAGTCCAAAATGGTGCAGACTTATTTTCAGTTCTGAATGCTTTGATGAGAAAAACCAAAGAATGAACAAGAAACAAATCACATAAGAAATGGTCGTTGCCCAAGCAGCACCTTCCATCCCAAAATCTAAAACGTTGATAAAAATATAGTCCAAAAGCAAATTGCTCACCGATGGAATCATCATAGCATACATGGCAAATTTTGGTTTGCCTTCTGCTCTAATAACCGTATTGCCCATCATGCACAATGCCAAAAAAGGAACGCCATAAAGCACTATGGTATAATACACTTTGGCAGGGTCAAAAATGGCCCCTTTGCCTCCAAAAGATAAAATAATGCTGTCAGTAAAAACCAATCCCAAAATGGCCATTGACACCGTTAGGACCA
The DNA here is from genome assembly GCA_036396455.1 of Flavobacteriaceae bacterium. Classification (GTDB taxonomy): domain Bacteria; phylum Bacteroidota; class Bacteroidia; order Flavobacteriales; family Flavobacteriaceae; genus Geojedonia. Next base: position 1,713 of record DASWKU010000529.1, on the reverse strand, counting down.
ACGTTAAGGTGATTTGATTGCCAAAAGTTTTTAGAGCCTTTTCATAATGGGTTGCCCCAAGTGCTCTTGAAATAATTGAAGACCCTCCAACGCCAATCGCCATTCCCAATGCTGCAATAAAAAACGATACCGGAAGTACAACATTAATGGCTGCAATGGCTGTAGAACCAATCCAATTTCCAACGAAAATGGTATCGATAAGAATATTCAATGACATGACCAAAATTCCTATAGATGCTGGCACGGCCTGTCTAATTAACAATTTACCAATGGGTTGTGTGCCTAAATCATTAGAGGTGACTTTTGCCATTATGTGGTCACTGTTTCGGACATTGCCCATTCATTTACCCAGTTTGAAAGTAACGCTACCCAATTGTCATCATCGTTCAAACAAGGTATTGTAGTAAAATTTTGTCCCCCCATTTCATGAAATATTTCGGCCCCTTCCATGGCAATTTCCTCTAAAGTTTCCAGACAATCGCTAACAAAGGCAGGGGTTACAATGGCCATATTTTTAACGCCCTGTTTCCCCAACCGTTCAATGGTTCGGTCTGTATAAGGTTGTAACCAGGGGTCAAAGCCCAATCTGGACTGAAATGACGTAGAATAGGTGCCTTCTTTCAAGCTCAATTTTTCAGCTACCAAACGGGTCACTTCCAAACATTGGTGTCTATAGCAAAATTCGTGAGCCTTTGATGGTGTATAACAACAGTTTCCATCAATTTTACAATGGGATTTTGTAACATCGCTTTTTCTAATATGACGTTCTGGAACACCGTGATAGGAGAACAACAAGTGTTCATATGTTTTCCCTTTTAATTGATCGGATATACTTTTGGAAAGCACTTCAATATAGTCTAGGTTATTATAAAATGGAGGCAAATCAGTAATTTTCAAATTTGGGAAATGGTTTTTTCTAATCTGTTCGGCCAACACCAAAATAGTTTCGGTCGTTGCCATGGCAAACTGCGGATATAACGGAATCAAAAAAACGTCTTCAACACCTTTATCAACCAATTCTTGTAAACCCTTTTTAATGGTCATGTTTCCGTAACGCATGGCAAGGGCTACAGGAACCTCAATTTGTTTTTGAATTTTAGTCTTGAGCCTTTCCGAAATCACAATTAGTGGAGACCCTTCTTCCCACCAAATTTTTTTATAAGCCGAGGAAGAAGCCTTAGGTCTGGTGTTTAAAATGATGCCTTTAACAAGCAAAGTTCTTGCCCATAATGGAACATCAATAACACGTTCATCCATCAAAAATTCACCTAAATAGGTTTTGACATCCTTTGGATCAGGGCTATCTGGAGACCCCAAATTAACAAGTAAAACTCCCTTTTTCATTCAATCCTTTTAAATTATCTTTTCAAGCAATATAATATTCCTCCAAGCAAATGCTTTTTAAAATCAGGTTCAGCATAGGATTCCTTGGTGTGGCCCATCCCCGTATAAAATGCCCTGCCCCCTTCATATTCATGATACCATGAAATGGGGTGGTGTGGACCATTTTCTCCTCCTTTATAAGTGGTTTCGTCCAATTCCAAAACCACGTTTATATCTGGATTAATAGACTTGTAGTTATACCATTCATCATATCTCAGCCATCTTTCAGGCAAATGTTTACAGGATTGATGCGCATCATCAACCTTTATGATTTCGGCATTGGATTTATCAGGATGGTTTAAAAAAAAGGCTCCAACCAGTTTTCCATAC
>DASWKU010000528.1:0-3219 GCA_036396455.1 Flavobacteriaceae bacterium | reverse complement strand
TGTGCTTTACGGATTTGTATGGGAAATACTTTGAGTTGGATAAGAAACAACGTATTTTTAAAAAAAAGTATTGAGCAATTATGTTATACGATGCCATTGTAATAGGGGTTTCTGCGGGAGGGATGAATGCGATGAAAATCCTGTTTTCCCGTTTGCCAAAGGATTTCGGCACTCACATTATTATTGTGCAGCATATCAGCCCGCGTTCCGATAACCAATGGATAGACTTATTAAACGATAAAAGCAATATTAGCATAAAAGAAGCAAATGAAAAAGAAATCATTGAAAACGGCATAGTTTATATAGCACCGGCCAATTATCATTTGTTGATTGAAAAGAATAGGACATTTTCATTGACGATAGATGAACGCATAAATTTTGCGCGGCCATCTATTGATGTTCTCTTCGAATCGGCAGCCGAAGTATATAAAAATAAGTTAATTGGAGTGGTGCTTACGGGATCTAACCATGATGGGACAAAAGGTATAAAACGAATAAAAGAGTGTGGTGGTTTAGCCGTTGTTCAAGATCCGAAAACAGCCGAATCGGCTTATATGCCCGCATCGGCCATAGCTGCTGTTAAACCGGATTATATTTTATCCCTGGAAGAGATAACGGACTTACTGATAAAAATTGACAAACAAAAAGAATAATCTTATGAACCAATCAATCAAAGCTAAATTAGTAGGCGGATTTACCATCATTTTGCTCATCCTCATTTCTTTGGCATTTTTTATGACAAATAAATTATCAGAAATGAACGACAGATTGGTAAACATAGTAGATGCATCCTCAAAAAAGATTAGCCTATCTCAGGAAATACTTATAGATATACTTACAATTGGAAGACAGGAGAAGAATATGATACTTGAAGAGAGCGTATCTAAAAAAGAAATTTACCATAGTAAAATGAATGAAGCACTGTCTGCAATCGATAAAAAAATACCCGAAATGCAGGAATTAGTCGATGAAAAAGGTGCAAAGGATTTAGCTGAGTTTAAAACTCTCTGGAAGGACTATAAAATATTTCTTAACGAAATCGTTGAGTTAGCTATAAAAAATGAAAGTGAAAAGGCCTTTGATATATCTGGCAGAAAGGGGTTCAAAACCAGAGAAGAGGCAATCGATATAATGGAAAGAATCATAGACAGGAATGAAAAAAGTATGACAGATGATAAAATAAAAAGTATCGAGAGCTACAAATCTTCGCTCAACCTGATTATTGTTTTAATTATTTTGGGGCTTGTCATATCAATTGTGATCTCCTATTGGATTATCCAAGGAATTACCAAAAGGATTTCCTTCATTGCAAAAGAAGCTGAAAAAATTGCCAGCCGTGAGTTTGCAATCGAAAAACTGGAAGATAAAACTAAAGATGAACTGAAACCAATTTTCAATTCATTGATCAATATAAATGAAAGTTTTCGAGAGGTAACCGAAAATGCCAACAGCGTTGCTTCCGGAGATTATGCAGTTGACTTGACAACCCGCTCGGACAAGGATCTTTTAGGGAATGCTTTGAATAAAATGACACGATCATTGCGTGAAACAACCGCTACAAATGAAAAACACAATTGGCTGGCCACGGGTCAGAATCAGCTCAACGAAAAATTAATGGGTGACCAAATTATTGAAGAACTGGCAAGCAATACCATCAGTTTTTTATGCACTTACCTAAAAGCAAACATAGGTGCTGTTTACCTGTTTAATGAAGAAGATAATGCATTGGCGCTTAACGGACAATATGCTTTTTCATCGCCTAAAGGCATTAAAGAAAAATTTGCGCTTAATGAAGGGCTAATTGGACAGGCAGCACGGGAACAAAAACAAATTTCTTTAAAAGATGTTACGGACGAACAACTGCGCATCACTTCGTCTGTGCTAAATGCCAATCCTAAACAGTTGCTCATTACTCCTTTTTTGTTTGAAGGAGCAACACTTGGCGTAATAGAAATAGGCAGACTTTCTGATTTTAACGAAACGGAAAAGGAATTTATCAATGCCTCTATGGAAAGTATTGCCATTAGCGTTAATTCGGCCATTGCCAGAAAACGAATACAGGAATTGCTTGAAGAAACAAGGGTACAGAGTGAGGAACTTCAAACGCAACAGGAAGAACTGAAACAAATGAATGAAGAACTGGAGGAACAAACGCAAAATCTGAAACAGCAACAGGAGGAATTGCAAATGACCAATGAAGAACTGGAGGAACAAACCCAATCGTTGGAAATGAAAAACAAAGAAGTGGAAGCAGCGAAATACGATATTGAGCAAAAAACTAAGCAACTGGAAATTAGCAGCAAGTATAAGTCGGAATTCCTTTCGAATATGTCACATGAATTACGAACACCACTTAACAGTTTGCTTATTTTGTCGAAGGATTTATCGGAAAACAAAAACAAAAACCTGAACCAAGACCAAGTAGAAAGTGCCGAAATTATTTATAAAAGCGGCCATGATTTATTGGTATTGATTAATGAAGTCTTGGATCTCTCCAAGATAGAAGCCGGCAAAATGCCTGTCAACATCGAAAGGGTCACTTTACGAAATTTCACCGATGGGTTGCTTCGTGATTTTAAGCGTCATGCCGAACAAAAAGGGCTGAAATTGACTTCAAAACTGGATGTGGCATTACCGGAATCTATTCGTACCGACCCACAACGGCTAAATCAAATACTGAAGAACTTTTTGTCCAACGCCATAAAATTCACCGAAAAAGGACGTATAGACATCCGTATTGCCCGATATACGGAAAACACAGTGATTATTTCGGTGTCCGATACAGGTATTGGAATAAAGGAAGAAAAACAAATGACCATATTTGAGGCTTTTCAACAAGCGGACGGGGGAACTTCCAGAAAGTATGGTGGCACCGGTTTAGGGCTTTCCATTTCACAGGAACTCGCAAAATTATTAGGCGCTGAAATTAAATTGAACAGCAAGTTCAAAGAGGGATCTACTTTTTCAATCATTCTTCCGCTGGAAATCCATCACGGGCATGAACATGTTCAAACAAGCACATTTAAGGCACCGGTTTTGTATAAAGCTCATAACAACAGCAATTCAGAATACCTGAATTATCCCGCTTTGGAAGATGACAGGGACACCATAACAAAAGGCGATAAAACAGTGCTCGTTATTGAAGACGATCTTCAATTTGCTGCCATCCTTTTAAAGCAAGCCAACAAAAAAGGTTTCAAATGTCTGTCGGCAGCAACC
>DASWKU010000527.1:0-1678 GCA_036396455.1 Flavobacteriaceae bacterium | reverse complement strand
TTATTGTTTCTTTGGAAAAGATAAAAGCTGTGGAGGGAAACGAGATCCTGATAGGAACAGCCCGCATTCCCATCAGCAGAAATCTAAAGGATGAAGTGCTCCACCGAATAATGGGAGATAATCTATTTAAGAGGGAGTAGAACCAGTTAGCTATTCAAAAAAAAACCTGACTATTTTACCTATGAAAGTATTCTTTTCGCTATCATTCACAATTGCCCAGGATAACAATAATTGCTTTTTTCCCAGGGAATTTGAATCATTGCGCAATTAGCGCCGACTGCCGAAGTCGTATGAAGGTTTCCGTAAGATATCCTTATTGGCTTCCTGACAGCTAACCCAAATATGTTTTGAAATTCCCCGTTAGATTGGGTACATTTAACTTCACACAAAAAAAATCAAGTATGTCAAGTGTATACAAAGTCATCGAAGTCATCGGTTCCAGTAACAAATCATGGGAAGATGCCGCCCAGGTTGCAGTGGAACGGGCAGCCAAAACTCTGGAAGATATCAGGATAGCCGAAGTCCTGTCCCAGGATGTTAAAATAGAAAATGGCAAAATCACCGCTTATAGAACAAAACTGAGCCTGTCATTCAAGTTTAAGGAATAATAAGAGAAGCCGTTTGTCATTTGCAGGTTTAAGGCATGGATTTCTAGTTCCCATTCAAATAAGCCCTTTCGGTTAACTAACCAGGTATTCAGTGCAAAATATAAATTCCTTATAATACAGGAGTATCAGTATTTAGCAATACCTTTGTAGTGCATTTAAGTAAAAGTGACCTCAGCAGTACCTGCCTTATTAAAATAATTCAAGTTTGTTGTAACACGATTCTTAATTAGATAATACGGTTTTAGCCGGATTATTTATTTGCACACATTAAACATTTTTAAAAATTAATCATTAAAAAACAATGGAAGGAACAGTTAAATTTTTCAATCACTCAAAAGGTTTTGGGTTTATTAAACCCGCCGATTCAGGTGAAGATGTCTTTGTTCACTCATCTGGTCTTATGGATGAGATTCGTGAGAATGATCAGGTTAAGTTTGATCTGGAAAGAGGCAAGAAAGGCATGAATGCTGTGAACGTAAAATTATTGAACTAAGAAATTCGTTATACTACGTATATATTTTCGATTAGATAATTTTAAAGCCACCTAATAGTGGCTTTTTTTTTGTGAAACCGGAATGAATTGGACCCGGTAAGGTAGAGAGAAATTATCGATGTTTATTCAGGAAGGTTTATTGGGCACAGTGTAGTTGCCATTTTGTTTTAAAAGATTGATTGATTTCAACTGTTTCAATCTTCCCTATAAACGGTAATGGTTTCGTTTTTCGAGTTAGCTCAATTACGATTTATTAGATGCTCTTTCTGATTATAATAACATTTATCCATCCAGGAATCAGAACCATTATCGGCAGATTTTTGAATAAAAGCTTCAGCCAAGTCGGTCTGCTTAAAGGTTGCTTTAGGCGGATTGGCATATAATAATAAGGCGTCAGCAGACAATGTTCAATCTGTTTTGAAAAAGGAAAGCTTGCTTTTTATCCTTCCTGGGCAAAAAGTGTCTTATACCGTTCCCGATTGTTTACAAGGAGGATAACATTTAAAGTAGCTACCACCAAAGCCGGCCAGGTTATGGCAAGTTCGTCATTGGCAAACATAAAAATCAGAAAAGAAAC
>DASWKU010000526.1:0-5388 GCA_036396455.1 Flavobacteriaceae bacterium | reverse complement strand
GTCATTCAGAATGGAACCACAAAAAACGAAAAATTTGGAGTGGGAACGGTTGGAACCATTTGTGATATTGTCAACGAAAAACAACTCTCATCACCTGCCATTATTGTGATTGGAGAAGTGGTAAATGAACGCGCAAAATTGAATTCTATTTCAATTGAATTACAAAACCAACCTTCCTGTCATGCTGAGCTCCCGCCTGCCGGACGGACAGGTGTCGAAGCATCTCATTAAAAGATTATGCAAGAACGAAACAATCTATATCCCATTTTTTTAAAGACCAGCCAGCTCAATATTCTTATTGTTGGAGGTGGTTATGTGGCCTTGGAAAAATTGAATTTCCTTTTGAAATCCAGTCCCGATGCCAAGGTAAAATTGGTAGCACCGTTTTTTCGCCCTGAAACCATTGAATTTGCCAATCTTAATAAGGTCAAATTAATTAAAGAGGAATACCATTTAAAATTTCTTTCCGGTCAACATATCGTTATAGCAACTACTGATAGTGAGGAGGTCAATATTCAAATTTATAATGATTGTAAAGTTCAGAATATTTTGGTGAACGTAGCGGACAATCCACCATTTTGTGATTTTTACATGGGAGGCATCGTCACAAAAGGAAATGTGAAAATAGCCATTTCCACAAATGGACAATCACCAACAACAGCCAAACGACTGCGACAATTTTTTGAAGATGTTATCCCCGATAATGTGGACGATTTGGTAAAAAACTTAAATACCTACCGAAAATCAATAAAAGGTAATTTTGCCAAGAAAGTTTCAACCTTAAACAAAATAACCGAAACCTTGATTGGAAAATAATAGGATTAACCCGTTGTGCATTTTGTTAATTGTGAAATTAAAATTGATTTAAATCTTCATTCTTTGCCTCTAATCCTAAAGCCTGCCTGCCGGCAGGCAGGGATGGAATGAAGATTTCTTCGATTCGCCCTTTAGTCCCGATAGCTATCGGGAGGGGAAAAAATTGAGGAAATCTGTTCAAAATGTACAACGGGAAGGAACATTAAAACTTAAATGCCATTTAATGGTAGATTTTAAGATTTCCTTTGTAATGTTTCTATCTATTTTAGACTAAATTCGCTTTAGAACATGACTGGAATTCAATAATCTAATTTTCAAAAGTACAAGTATGACCTTCAACCTACGCTTAAAAGATGATGTAGCTGTATTCACCAAGCAATTGTTCTATACTTTATTTGATGGCGGACAAAAGCAAGAAAAAGAACTAAAAGCTTTAGAAATTATTTTCTTAAAAATAGTTTCAGAAGTTTCTAAAGAAGATGGGGTCACATTATGGAATGCATTTTTGAAACGATTACCTGATGTCAAAAAAGATATACAACTGGACGCCAAAGCCACCGAGAAAAATGACCCTGCCTGTAAAAGCTTGGAAGAGATTTATCTTGCCTATCCCGGTTTTCATGCCATCGCCATTTATCGATTGAGCCACGAATTGTTCAAGTTGAATTTGCCTGTGGTTTCCAGAATGATGAGCGAATATATTCACGGGATAACAGGTATTGATATTCACCCGGGCGCAACGATTGGAAAATCCTTTTTTATTGACCATGGAACGGGAATCGTGATTGGAGAAACTTCGATCATCAAAAATAATGTGAAGATTTATCAAGGTGTGACGTTGGGCGGTCTGTCAATTAAGAAAAGTTTGGCTCAGATAAAACGTCATCCAACCATTGAGGATAATGTGACCATTTACGCCAATGCAACGATTTTGGGTGGTGATATCGTTATAGGGGCCAACAGTATTATCGGGGCCAATGTTTGGATTACACAATCAGTTCCGGAAAATTCCTTGGTAACGTATCAATCTGAAATTAAAATCAGCACGCGTAAAACATGATCAAAGGCCAATCGATAGTAGATCTTATAGGAAATACCCCTTTAGTTGAAGCCACTAAAATTACTTCAAATAAAAATGTGCGTCTGTTTCTAAAATTGGAAGGGAAAAATCCCGGGGGCAGTGTCAAGGATCGTCCGGCATTTAATATGATCAATGAAGCATTCAAGCGCAGTGATATTAAAAAAGGGGATACCTTGGTGGAAGCCACAAGTGGAAACACCGGAATAGCACTGGCGTTTATTGCCCAAATTTTTGGCTTGAACATGGTGCTGGTCATGCCCGATAACTCAACCGAAGAACGTATCAAGACCATGCGTGCTTATGGTGCCGAACTTATTTTAACACCTGAAGATGGTGGTATTGAAGGCTCCCGGGATTTAGCCATTCAATTACATGAAGAAAAGGGCTATTTCATCTTGAACCAGTTTGCAAATGACGACAATTGGAAGGCACATTATAAAACTACCGGACCCGAAATTTGGAAAGACACCAATGGGGAAGTGACGCATTTTGTCTCTGCAATGGGAACCACGGGAACGATTATGGGGGTGTCTACATTTCTAAAGGAAAAAAATAAAGCCATTCAAATTATTGGTGCACAACCCAAAGACGATGCACGAATTCCTGGAATCAGAAAATGGCCAGAAGAATATTTACCCAAATTTTTTGACCGTTCCAAGGTGGATGAAATTGTAGAAGTGAGTGAAGAAGAAGCTCGTATGATGTCGAACCGATTGGCCAGAGAAGAAGGTGTTTTTGCAGGAATGAGCAGTGGCGGTGCGGTGGCAACAGCTTTGAAAATTGCGGATACATTGGAGAAGGGTATTATTGTAGCCATTATTTGTGATATTGGTGACCGTTATATCTCTTCAGATTTGTTCGAATAAAAATTGGTTATCACATATTTATTATGTTATTTTGCCCACGAGTTCATAACTGTATTGAATGTTATCACGAAAGGCAGAGGGAATAGACCCGTTGAAGCCTTGGCAACCCTTTATTCAAAAGAAGGTGCTAAATTCTACTTTATGCTGAACTCCTGTCTGCCGACAGGCAGATATTTCAGCATCGAGACAGATAACCACGAGTAATCCCTTACTTTCCTGATGACATTTTGATATAAATTATATAAGATGTCAAACATTAAAAATCTTTTACAGCAACACATTTTGGTATTGGATGGTGCCATGGGAACCATGTTGCAGCGTTATAATTTTTATGAAGAGGACTTTCGCGGAGAGCGTTTTAAGGATTATCCTACTTCCCTGAAAGGAAATAATGATTTATTGTCCTTGACCCAACCACAGGCCATTGCAGAGGTACATCGCAAGTATTTTGAAGCAGGTGCTGATATTGTGGAAACCAATACCTTTTCGGGGACAACCATAGGCATGTCCGATTACAATATGGAAGATTTGGTTTATGAGCTTAATTTTGAGTCGGCTAAAATTGCCAAGCAAGTCGCCGAAGAATTTACAAAAGCCAATCCTTCAAAACCTAGATTTGTTGCAGGAAGCATTGGTCCAACCAATAAAACGGCAAGCCTATCTCCAGATGTCAACAGACCGGAATATCGCGCCATTACTTTTGAAGAATTGCGTGTAGCCTACAAACAACAAGTTGAGGCCTTAATTGATGGAGGAGTTGACCTGTTATTGGTGGAAACCATCTTTGATACCTTGAACGGCAAAGCTGCTTTGTTTGCTATTGAAGAGGTTAAGGAAGAACGAAATATTGATATTCCAATCATGGTCTCTGGAACCATCACCGATGCTTCCGGAAGAACCTTGTCGGGTCAGACCGTAGAGGCTTTTTTGACCTCAATATCCCATATTCCATTATTAAGTGTTGGATTCAATTGTGCCTTGGGAGCAGAGCAACTAAAACCCTATTTACAGCGCTTGTCCAACGAAACTGAATTTTATACTTCTGCGCATCCAAATGCCGGATTGCCAAACGCATTTGGAGAATATGACCAGTCTGCAAAAGAGATGCAAGGGTTTGTTGAGGACTACCTTAAAGATGGATTGGTCAACATCATTGGAGGCTGTTGTGGAACAACCCCGGAACACATCAAAGCAATTGCAGAGATTGCCAAAAAATATGAACCTAGAAAATTAAAGTTGGAAGTCGTATGATTTTAGAAGTGGCAATTTTGAATATTAAACAAGGGTTTTCATTGGAATTTGAAACTGCTTTTGAAAAAGCTAAAGCAATCATTTCATCCATGAAGGGCTATATATCCCACGAGTTAAAGAAATGTATTGAATTAGAAGATAAATACATTTTACTTGTTAGATGGGAAACCATCGAAGACCATGAAATTGGCTTTAGAAAATCAAGCGAATATCAAGAATGGAAAACGTTATTGCATCATTTTTACGAACCATTTCCAACAGTTGAGCATTATAGATAATGAGCCAAGAACATAATAAATATTTAACACTTTCAGGATTGGAGCCTCTGGTTGTCACTCCCGAAAGTAACTTTATAAATGTAGGAGAACGCACCAATGTTACGGGTTCCAGAAAGTTTTTGCGACTGATAAAAGAAGAAAACTATAACGAAGCTCTTGAAGTCGCCAGACATCAGGTTGAAGGCGGAGCCCAAATTTTGGATGTCAATATGGATGAAGGTATGTTGGATGGGGTAAATGCCATGACAACATTCTTGAACCTTATAGCTTCAGAACCTGATATTGCACGGATTCCAATCATGATAGATAGTTCCAAATGGGAAATCATCGAGGCTGGACTTAGAGTAGTTCAAGGAAAATCAGTGGTCAATTCCATAAGTTTAAAAGAGGGTGAAGACGCATTTATCCATCATGCCAAGTTGGTCAAGCGCTATGGTGCAGCAGTGATTGTGATGGCTTTTGATGAAGATGGTCAGGCAGATACTTTCCAAAGACGCATCGATATCTGCAAGCGTTCCTATGACATTTTGGTAAATAAAGTAAAGTTTCCACCACAGGATATCATTTTCGACCCCAATATTTTTCCCGTGGCAACCGGAATGGAAGAGCATCGAAAAAATGCGATGGATTTTTTCAATGCAACAAAATGGATTAGAGAAAATCTGCCTTATGCCAACGTCTCAGGAGGCGTGAGCAATGTGTCGTTTTCGTTCCGTGGAAATGATACCGTTCGTGAAGCGATGCATTCGGCGTTTTTATATCATGCGATTCAATATGGTATGAATATGGGAATCGTGAATCCGGCCATGTTGGAGGTTTATGATGAAGTCAATAAGGAATTACTTGAACGGGTTGAAGATGTGTTGTTTGACCGTCGTGACGATGCCACAGAACGCTTATTGGATTATGCCGAAACCGTAAAAGGCCATAAAAAAGATGCTGATGTTGCTGTTCAGGAATGGCGCAATGATTCACTCCAAGACCGAATTACACATAGTCTGGTAAAAGGGATTGACACCTTTATTATTGATGATGTTGAAGAAGCCAGACGCTCTGTTTCAAAACCCATTGAAGTGATTGAAGGTCACTTGATGAT
>DASWKU010000525.1:0-30122 GCA_036396455.1 Flavobacteriaceae bacterium | reverse complement strand
GGCTTTGAAATCTTAAGGGAATATCATGCCGACAATAAGGATTGGATTATTATTTCTTTGAATTGCAGCGACCACTAACCCATATAATGCAAATTAATTTTATCTTTATTGTATTAAATATTCCACATGAAAACAGAATTTTTGGACGCTTCAGTTATTAGCTATAGAGAACCGGGAAAATTTGAAGACACCCGTTGCGAAAAAATTCACAATGTCGTTTTCGAATCCTCTTCGCAAGCTTCAATTTTGGTGGCAGAGGAAATAGCAAGTTTAATAAGAACCAAACAGCAACAACAAAAACCCTGTGTATTGGGGTTGGCTACAGGTTCTTCCCCAATTAAAGTATATGAAGAATTGGTTAGGATGCATCGAGAAGAAGGTTTGAGTTTTGAAAACGTCATCACCTTTAATTTGGATGAATATTACCCCATGGCAAAAAATAATATACAGAGCTATCATTATTTTATGCATGAGCATCTGTTCAATTACATTGATATTAAACCTGAAAATGTTCATATCCCCAATGGTTTGGTAAATATTGAGGACTTACATCAATATTGTGTGGATTATGAAGAGAAAATCAAAAAAGTTGGCGGTATTGATTTTCAGTTATTGGGAATTGGAAGAACGGGTCACATTGGGTTTAACGAACCGGGGTCACATTTTAATTCGGGGACAAGATCCATAACATTGGACCATATCACACGGGTTGATGCCGCTTCCAGTTTTTTGGGAATAGACAACGTGCCCAGAAAAGCCATCACCATGGGCATTGGAACGGTAAGAAGCGCAAAGCGTATTGTACTTTTGGCTTGGGGTATCAATAAGGCTGAAATCATTAAAAACACCATTGAAGGAGAAATAAATCCCAATGTTCCGGCAACCTATTTACAGGAACACAATAACACCACATTTGTACTCGATACCGAGGCATCTTCAAATCTAACACGAATAAAAACACCTTGGCTGGTCACCAATTGTATATGGACCGAATCACTTAAATTTAAAGCAGTCGTTTGGTTAAGTGAATTGGTCAACAAGCCCATTTTGAAATTAACGGCCAAAGATTATAATGACAATGGGATGTCCAGTCTTTTGGCCGAAGAAGGTACCGCCTACGATTTGAATATCAAAATGTTCAATAAGTTACAGCATTCCATAACAGGTTGGCCAGGAGGGAAACCCAATGCCGATGATACCAACCGTCCGGAACGCGCATTGCCCAAAAGTAAAAGAGTTATCATTTTTAGTCCGCATCCCGATGACGATGTCATTTCGATGGGCGGAACATTTGACCGATTGATTGAACAAGGCCATGAAGTTCATGTGGTATATCAAACGTCCGGGAATATTGCGGTTTCCGATGAAGAAGCCTTAAAATTTGCGGAAATCTCACTTTCCCTACATCCAGAATCCAACAGTACCCAAAAAATCGTCGAGTATTTGAAACAAAAACATGATATTGCTCCAGTTGAAGTGAGACGGTTAAAAGGTCTTATTAGACGAAACGAATCGTATGCTGCAACGCGATATTTAGGTTTGGCTGATGAAAATGTTCATTTTCTGGACCTTCCTTTTTATGAAACGGGAACCACCAAGAAAAAAGCACTTTCAGATGAAGACATTAAAATAATGTGCGATATCATTGAAAAGATCAAGCCTCATCAAATTTATGCGGCCGGTGATTTGGCCGATCCTCATGGGACACACAAAGTTTGTTTGGATGCTATATTGCTTGCCATAGAAAAGCTCAAGTCAAAGCCATTTATGAAAGAGTGTTGGGTTTGGTTGTATAGAGGTGCATGGCATGAATGGGAAGCCTCCGAAATTGATATGGCAGTACCTATGAGCCCTGACCAGGTGTTGCGGAAACGGCATGCCATTTTTTATCACCAATCACAAAAAGATGGGGTCATGTTTTTGGGAGATGATTCCCGTGAATTCTGGGTAAGGGTTGAAGATCGAAACAGGCTAACAGCAAAAAAATATAACGATTTGGGATTGGCCGATTATGCGGCCATTGAGGCCTTCAAAAGACATTATTTTTAGTGTTTTCCCTATAAATTTTCAGCAATCAGTATCTTATAAAATTAAATTTTATGGAAATACAACAATTTTATGATAACTAGAGCGCAACAGATTCAAAAATTAGAGGAAACAAAATCTTGGGATTTTATAATTATTGGTGGTGGTGCAAGTGGTTTGGGAATTGCTGTTGATGCTGCAAGTAGAGGGTTTAAAACCGTGTTGTTTGAAGGTAACGATTTTGCCAAAGGGACTTCAAGTAAAAGTACAAAATTGGTTCATGGGGGCGTTAGATATTTGGCCCAGGGCCATATCGATTTGGTAACCGAAGCTCTTGAAGAACGGGGCATTCTTGCCAAAAACGCCAATCATCTTTTCAAAAACTTATCGTTCATTATCCCCAATTACAAATGGTGGCAAGGGTATTATTATGTCATTGGACTTAAAATATATGATTTCTTATCGAAAAAATTGAGTTTAGGAAAATCGATGCTCATTAATTCCAAAAAAACCTTGGCATTGCTTCCCAATTTAAGGAGTGAAAATTTATCAAGCGGTGTCATCTATCACGACGGTCAGTTTGATGATTCCAGATTGGCCATCAACTTGGCCCAAACGGCCATTGAACAAGGGGCAACGGTTCTCAATTATTTTAAGGTCAATTCCATTTTAAAAGACAAGCAGGGCAAAAATGAAGGAGTAACGGTTGTAGATAAGGAAACAGAGAACATATACCATATCAAATCAAAATGCATTATTAATGCCACGGGAATATTCACCGATAAAATTTTAAAAATAAATGACCCCACCCATAAAAAAACGGTGGTTCCGAGCCGAGGGATCCATTTGGTGATGGACAAGTCGTTTTTAAACAGTGATTATGCGATCATGATTCCCAAAACCTCGGATGGAAGGGTGCTGTTTATTATTCCTTGGCACGACAAGGTTCTTGTTGGTACAACCGATACGCCTATTAAAAAGAAAACCTTGGACCCCGTTGCAACAAAGGCAGAAATAGATTTTATATTGAAGAATGTCAAGCACTATTTAAATAAAGTACCCAAAAAGAAGGACATTCTTTCGGTTTTTGCCGGATTGCGACCACTTGCTGCACCTAAAGAAGATGACACCAAAACCAAGGAAGTTTCTCGAAGCCATAAAATAATTGTTTCAGAGAGTAGCTTGATCAGTATCGTAGGTGGAAAATGGACCACGTATAGAAAAATGGCGGAAGATGTAGTTGATAAATCCATTCAAATTCATAAGTATCAAACCGCCAAATCCAAAACTAAAAATTTACATATCCATGGGAATGTATTGAAAAATTCAAATTCCAAAGCGCATTATTTGAGCGTCTATGGATCGGATGCCAAAGCGATTAAAAAGCTTGAAGAATCCAACATTTTATATTCTCAAAAAATTCATGTAAATTTCAACTTTACAGTGGCTCAAATTATCTGGGCAATACGTGAAGAAATGGCCAGAAGCGTAGAAGATGTTTTGGCTAGAAGAACTAGGTTGTTGTTTTTGGATGCCAAATCAGCCATTGAAGCATCACCATTTGTCGCAAAAATTATGGCTGATGAACTTAAAAAAGATAAAACTTGGATTGAAGAACAGGAGGCAAAGTTTAAAATAGTAGCCGATAGTTATGTAATAGATCATTATTATGAATAAAAACTATATTTTGGCCTTAGACCAAGGCACCACATCCTCTAGGGCCATTTTATTTGATCATTCGGGAAAAGGTAAGGCTACTACACAAAAAGATTTCAGACAAATATTTCCACAACCGGGATGGGTGGAACATGACCCAATCGAAATTTGGGATTCCCAAATTCAATCTGCATTAAACATTGCCAAACAAACAAGTTTAAAGTTTGGAGAAATTGCTGCAATTGGGATTACCAATCAAAGAGAAACGACTGTTGTTTGGGATAGGGAAACGGGGGAGCCCATTTATAACGCCATCGTTTGGCAGGACAGGAGAACATCAAAATATTGCGATTCCCTTAAACAAAAAGGATATCTCGATACCATTAAAAAGAAGACAGGATTAATTATAGATGCCTATTTTTCAGCTACAAAATTAAGATGGATTTTAAACAACGTTGAAGGCGCAAGGGAAAAGGCAAAAGCTGGTAAACTATGTTTTGGCACTGTCGATACTTGGTTGATTTGGAAACTCACAAAGGGCAAAACCTTTGTTACCGATGTTTCAAATGCCAGTCGAACCATGTTGTTCAATATAAAAACTCTGGAGTGGGACAAAGACCTTCTTGATATATTCGAAATACCTTCAGGGGTGCTTCCCGAGGTAAGGGAAAGCAGTGAAGTCTATGGCGTTACCGACACATCTATATTTGGAGTTGAGATTCCAATTTCAGGAATTGCCGGAGATCAACAAGCAGCACTTTTTGGTCAATTGTGTACAGAAAAAGGGATGGTTAAAAACACCTATGGTACAGGTTGCTTTCTATTGATGAATACGGGTGATAAACCTGTGTATTCCAACAATAATTTATTGACTACAGTGGCTTGGAAGATTAATGGCAAGACCAATTATGCGCTCGAAGGCAGTGTTTTTGTCGGGGGCGCTGTTGTACAATGGATCAGGGATGGTTTGAATTTGATCAATGATGCCAAAGAAATCGAGGATATGGCCAATGAAGTGGAAGATAATGGTGGGGTTTATTTTGTACCTGCCTTAACCGGATTGGGAGCTCCATATTGGGATTCCTATGCAAGGGGAACGATCATTGGGCTGACCAGAGGTTCAACCAAATCGCATATTGCAAGAGCAGCCATTGAAGGGATAGCATTTCAGGTTTATGATATTGTAAAATCCATGGAAGCTGATGCCAATGCAAAAGGAACTGAATTAAGGGTTGACGGTGGAGCGACCGCCAATAATTTATTGTTGCAATTTCAAGCCGACATATTTAAATTTCCTGTGGTAAGACCTGATTTTTTAGAGACTACCGCTTTGGGGGCAGCGTATCTTGCTGGACTGGCAGTAGGGTTTTGGAATTCGATAGATGAATTAAAAAACCAGTGGTCCATTGACAGGATTTTTGAGCCTAATCTTGAAGAACCTAAAGTCAACATTTTAGTGGGCCAATGGCATAGAGCCGTTTCAAGATCAAAAAATTGGATTGAAGACTAACCAATACATAAATTATGACTCCATTTATTGCTGAAATTTTAGGCACTTTTTTATTGATATTATTGGGCAATGGCGTTGTGGCTAATGTTGTTTTAAACGGCACAAAAGGGCACAACTCGGGTTGGATGGTCATCACAACAGGTTGGGCTTTGGCGGTTTATACAGGAGTTCTGGTTGCTGGACCATATAGTGGGGCACATTTAAATCCAGCCGTTACCATATCACTTGCCATAGGAGGTGTTTTTAAATGGTCGTTGGTATCAAGCTATATTCTGGCACAATTTATAGGAGCCATGTTAGGAGCCTCTGTAGTTTGGATAGTACATTGGAATCATTACAAAATTACTGAAGACAAAAATGGCATCATGGCCACATTTTGTACTGCTCCTGCGATTAGAAATATTCCGGTTAACTTTTTCAGTGAAGCTGTTGGGACATTTGTTCTGCTTTTTGCGGTATTCTATATGGTCTCACCTGAACTGAGTATTGAACATCAAAGCGTAAATTTCGGTCTTGGCTCTTTAGGGGCAATCCCCGTTGCTTTTATTGTATGGGTCATTGGACTTTCTTTGGGAGGAACTACGGGTTATGCCATTAACCCTGCAAGAGATTTAGGGCCGAGAATTGTTCATGGATTACTTCCCATGAAACATAAAAGAGACAGTGATTGGGGATATTCGTGGGTTCCAGTAGTGGGACCAATAGTTGGTGGAGGTTTGGCCGCAGTCCTGTATTTGGCACTTCAATAGAAAAGTTTAAACGAGTTCCAGCACTAACCACATAATTAAAATGAAGACACCAAATCAAATCCTAACCCTAATTTTAACCCTTGTTTTTTGCTCGTGCTCAAAGGAAAGAACAGTTACAGAAAAAGATATTCAAATCATTCCTAAACCTGTTGAATTAAAACGTTCAAAAGGGGTGTTTGAATTTTCAGAAAACACCACGTTCGTAATTGCCAATGCATCCCAAAAAGAAATTTCAAATGCTTTGATCAATAAGTTTGAAATGGCTGCTGGATGGAAACCAACGGTTTCAGATGTTGCTCCCAAAAGCAATTACATTCAATTTAATATCGATGATACTTTTGAAAAAGAAGCTTATACTTTGGAAGTCAATAATGAAACTATCAATATAACAGCTAAAGGTACAGAAGGCTTTCTGTATGCACTTGAAACCGTTAGGCAATTGCTTCCTGTTGCCATTGAAAGTAAAGAGGTTGTTTCCAATATAGATTGGGTGACCCCCAATGTATTCATCAAGGACAAACCACGGTTTCAATGGCGAGGGTTAATGTTGGATCTGTCCCGTCATTTTTTTGACAAAAATTATATAAAAGAAACCATAGACCGTTTGGCAATGCATAAAATGAATGTATTGCATTTACATCTGGTTGATGATCAAGGCTGGCGAATTGAAATCAAAAAATATCCCAAATTGACCGAGGTCGGTGCATGGAGGGTTGACCAAGAAGATAAACATTGGAATGCAAGGGCAACTGTTGATCCTGGCGAAAAAGGTACTTATGGAGGCTATTTAACACAGGCAGAATTAAAAAGTTTGGTGAAATACGCCCAATCCAAAAATGTGGAAATAGTGCCGGAAATTGAAATGCCGGCACATGTGAGTTCTGCCATTGCAGCTTATCCAGAGTTATCATGTTTTAATAACCATATTGGAGTACCATCAGGTGGGGTATGGCCAATTACGGATATTTATTGCGCCGGAAAGGAAAGCACCTTTGAATTTTTGGAAAACGTTTTGGACGAGGTCATGGAAATCTTTCCTTCAAAATATATCCATATTGGGGGTGATGAGGCCACCAAAACCAATTGGAAGAAATGCCCTTATTGCCAAAAAAGGATTAAAAAAGAAGGTTTAAAAGACGTAAATGAACTGCAAAGCTATTTTGTGAAGCGGATTGAAAAGTACATCAACTCAAAAGGGAAGAGTTTAATTGGATGGGATGAAATTTTGGAAGGCGGTTTGGCACCTGAGGCAACGGTGATGAGTTGGAGAGGCACTAAGGGAGGTATTGAAGCTGCCAAACAAGGGCATGATGTCGTGATGACACCTGGAACACATTGTTATTTTGACCATTATCAAGGGCCTCAAAATGAAGAACCTTTGGCCATCGGGGGCTATTTGCCATTAAGCAAAGTGTATGAGTTTGATCCTGTAGTGGATACCATGACTCCTGAAGAGGCAAAACATGTATTGGGTGGACAGGCCAATTTGTGGGCGGAATATATTCCTGCCACAAAACATTCTGAGTATATGATTTTTCCAAGATTGGCAGCCATGGCAGAAGCCTTATGGAGCCCAAAGGAATTGCGCAATTGGAATGATTTTTCTTCCCGAATCGAAACCCTGTTTAAACGTTACGATCATTTGGGCATAAACTATGCAAAAAGTACCTATTTGGTGACCGCAAATACCGATGTGGATTTAGAAAGGAAAACCATACGTTTATCATTGCAAAATGAATTTCCAAATGCTGATATCCGATATGTATTGGGGAATAATGGCGTTGATGGAAAAGCGATAAAATATACGGATCCCATTGAACTTAATGGAACGACCACCGTGAGAGCCTCGTTGTTTAAAAACAATGAGCCAATTGGTAAAGTCTTTACAGACACCATTAAGTTTCATAAGGCAGTTGCCCACAAAGTAGCGTATATTACATCTTATAGTGATAGCTATCCAGGTGCTGGAGCATTTACCATGACAAATACCTTAAGGGGGACCAAAAATTTTCATGATGGTCAATGGCAGGCTTGGCTAGATTCAGACATGGAAGTTGTCGTTGATTTGGAAAAGCCAGAAACCATAAAGCAAGTGACCGTGGGTTCCATGGAAAATCAAGGGCCTTCCATTTATTTTCCAACGGCTGTAATAGTTTCTGTTTCCAATGATGGAAAAACCTATGAAGAAGTGGGAAGGATGGATAGACCATTTGCACAAAATGCACAAACCGAATTAAAGGATTTTATCATTGGTTTTGTCGAACGGGAAGCGAGATTTGTCAAAGTAAAAGCTGCCAATTTAAAAAAAAAACCAAAAGGTGGTGGCTCATGGTTGTTTGTTGATGAAATTTTAATTGATTAAGTGCGTATGGTTTTTGCTTTTATTTAGCTTCATTCTACTGTTATTCGTCGAAATTGTTTCACATAAAAGCGTATTATAGCTTACATTAACAAAAACTTTAAACGAGTTCAATCATTAAAATAAAAATAAATGAAACGATTATTACTAATACTATTTCTTTTGGGATCCAAGCCCATCTTTTCCCAAGCAGTTTATGAGGATGAGCGTTATGTACCGGAAACAGATGCGTTGGTTTTAAAGAAGCTGGAAGAATGGCAAGACAAAAAATTTGGTTTGTTGATGCATTGGGGCACTTATAGCCAATGGGGCATTGTAGAATCTTGGTCATTATGTCCTGAAGATTACGGTTGGTGTGAACGTAAGAAAGGAGAAAATCCCCAAAATTATTTTGAATATAAGAAAGAGTATGAGGGATTGAAGACGACCTTTGATCCAGTTAAATTCAATCCTGAAAAATGGGCAAAAGCGGCAAAATATGCAGGAATGAAATACATGGTATTTACTACCAAACACCATGATGGGTTTTGTATGTTCGACACAAAATACACCGATTATAAAGTGACGGATGCAGCATGTGCCTTTAGTACCAATCCAAGGTCAAACATTGCAAAAGAAATTTTTAATGCCTTTAGGGGCCAAGATTTATGGGTTGGTGCTTATTTTTCAAAGCCAGATTGGCATAATGAAAATTATTGGGATCCCTATTTTCCACCACTTGACAGAAATGTAAATTATGACCCCGCATTATATCCTGAAAAGTGGCAAAAGTATGTCGACTTTACCCACAATCAAATTATGGAACTCATGACAGATTATGGAGATATTGATATTTTATGGCTTGATGGCGGTTGGGTTGCAAAGGCATCACAACAAGAATTGGAACGATTTTATGAAAGCAAACTATCGGAAACTTCCACCGGATTTTTAAAACATAAGCAGGTCAATCAAGATATTAAAATGGATGAATTGGTCGTTAAAGCTAGAGAAAAACAACCCGGTTTAATTGTGGTCGATAGAGCGGTCCATGGCAAAAACCAAAATTATTTAACACCAGAAAATCGAGTTCCCGAGAACACATTACCATATCCTTGGGAGTCTTGTATAATCTCTGGAGGCGGATGGTCTTACACGCCCGATGCAAAATATATGAGCCCAAGGGAAGGAATCCACATGCTTGTTGACGTTGTCGCCAAAGGCGGAAATTTACTGTTAAATGTCGCTCCAAGTCCTGAAGGGGAATGGCAAGATGGTGCCTACAATCTTTTGAAAGCATTTGGGGATTGGATGAAAGTCAATAACAGTGCAATTTATGGCACAAGACCCATTGTGCCGTACAAAGAGGAAAATATCTGTTTTACCCAAAATAAAAATGGCAATGTATTTTTGTTTTATCTGGCAAAAGAAGGTGAAAACAAAATTCCTTCGGAAGTTACAGTAAAATCCATCAATCCCAAAAAGGGAACCGGAATTACTATGCTCGGGTCTGAATTAAAATTAAAATGGAAAAAATTGGATCAAGGTTTTAAAGTGATCATCCCAGAATCGTTAAGAAATAATTTACCCTGTAAGGAAGCTTGGGCATTACAGATTGAAGCTGTATTAATGGATTAAAAATTGTTAAAACCCTTTAAGAAAAGCTTGTGAACAATGATTCAAATTAAATTAAAATGAAACAATAAAATATAATACAATATGGAGAAATTACTAAGTTTTTTATTGTTGTTTATGTTGTTTTCTTCTATAGGACATGGCCAAAACAAAACCTATCCATATCAAAATCCTCAACTATCCGTTGAAGACAGGATAAAGGATTTGCTCAGCAGAATGAGTTTGGAAGAAAAGGTACGCCAAATGGACATGTATAAAGGTGAATTCTTTAAGGATGGTGAAGACTTTTCACTTTCCAAAACGAAAGCTAAAATAGAAAATCTTGGAGTGGGTGCCATTCATGATATTTATCCGCGTTCGGCCAAAATGATCAATGATTTGCAACGCTACGTAATCCATAATAACCGTTGGGGAATTCCTGCCCTTATCATGTGCGAAATGTTGCACGGCTATTTAGACGATGGCAGTACAGCCTTTCCCATGAACATCGGCCTTGGTTCTACTTGGGATACTGAGTTGATGACCAAAGTTGGACAGGTTATCGGAACGGAAGCACGTGCCCACGGGGTACATTATGGATTGGGCCCCGTACTTGGTGTTGGTCGGGAACCGCGTTGGGGACGTGTAGCCGAAACCTTTGGTGAAGACGCCTATTTGGCAGGTGAAATTGGGCTGGCCATGATCACTGGGATGCAAGGCGACACACTGGCTTCCGATAGCGCCATTATTGCAGAACCGAAGCATTTTGCAGTATATAGTTATCCTCAAGCAGGAGGCAACTCGTCCCCGGTAATTGTTGGAGAGCGTACAGCCCGTGAAGATTTTTTGCCCGTTTTTGAAAAAGCATATATAAAAGGAGGTGCCCTTGGAGCCATGTGCGCCTATTCTGAATTGGATGGGATTCCATGCGCTGCAAATAAATGGTTGTTGACGGATGTTTTACGCAATGAATGGGGATTTAAAGGCATAGTCGTTTCCGATTTGGGAGCTATAAAATATATTCAAACCACCCATTATGCGGCCGATTCACCAAAAGAAAGCATCAGGCAGGCCATAACTGCGGGAGTGGATATGCAATTCTATGATTTTTCAAATGAGTTTTGGCAACAAACCATAATAGAACTTGTTGAAGAGGGGAAATTGACTATGGAACATATAAATCGTGCTGCAGGAGGTGTGATAAGACTTAAAATGACTTTGGGACTGTTTGAAAACCCATATACCAATGAAACCTTGATCAAGGAACGATTTCATTCAAAGGAACATCAAGACATTGCTTTGGAAGCAGGGCATAAATCCATTTGTTTGTTGAAAAATGAAGGCGAGACTTTACCCCTGGATAAGACTATAAAAACGATTGCAGTGATTGGGCCCAATGCAAATGCTTCAAGATTGGGGGGCTATTCCGTAAAAAATAAAATAGCCACTACGGTTTTGGAAGGGATTAAACAAGTTGTAAGTGCAGAGACAAATGTGCTCTATGATGAAGGCGTTCCGTTAATAGTGAAAGGACAAGTGGTGCCTTCTTCTTGCTTAATGACACTAGATGAATCCGAACATGGTTTAAAAGGGGAATATTTCAACAATATGGAATTAAAAGGAAGTCCAGCTTTGACCCGTATTGACAAGCAATTGGAATTTGATTGGCCTTGGTCTCCGGGAGAAGGTGTCAATGATGACCAGTTTTCCATTCGTTGGACAGGATTTCTCAAACCAACAACATCTTTTGATGGGTGGTTGGGATTGAGCTCCGATGATGGGATAAGAATGTGGGTTGATGATCAATTGGTGATAGACAATTGGAAAAAAGGAGGCACCAATATTGTAACGACTCCAATGATTTTTGAGGCAGGAAGAGCCTATAAAATCCGCATAGAGATGTGGGAAGGTGGTTGGGGAGCACGGGCCCATTTGCGTTGGAATTTGGAAAAAGTCAATTTTCAACCAGCTGTTGAAATCGCCAAAAAAGCAGATGTCGCTGTTGTGGTTTTAGGGGAATCCAGGGAACTGGTTGAAGAGAATAGAGATGTGGCCACATTGGATTTGTACGGCATGCAGTTGGAATTGATCAAAGCCATTAAGGCAACAGGAACACCAGTGGCGTGTGTACTATTGAATGGTCGCCCGCTTTCAATTAATTGGATACAGGATAATATACCAGCAATTGTGGAAGCATGGTTTCCGGGAGAAGCAGGTGGAAAAGCTGTTGCCGATGTGTTGTTTGGAGATTATAATCCGGCAGGGCGGTTGCCGATTACCTTTCCAAAATCCGTTGGGCAATTGCCAATATATTACAACCAAAAGCCTTCAGCAATTCATCGTTACGTAACCGAAAGCGAAAACCCATTGTATCCGTTTGGTCATGGTTTGAGCTATACAAATTTTGCCTATAGTAATTTGAGATTGAGTTCAACGGAGATTAAAAAGGATGGTAGCATCAACATCAGTGTTGATGTTAAAAACATTGGAGATAGAGACGGGGAAGAAGTGGTTCAATTGTATATCAATGATGTCTACAGCAGCGTAACCACACCAAGAAAAACGTTGAAAGGGTTTAAAAGGGTAAACATCAATAAGGGAGAGACCAAAACGGTAAAATTCACATTAAGCCCAGAAGAACTCTCCATTTGGAATCGCGATATGCAAAGGGTTGTAGAACCCGGTGATTTTGAAGTCATGATTGGAGGGAACTCCAAGGATGTCATTGTCGGGAAATTCAAGGTCATTGAATAAGATAAGTATGGATTATTGAAAAAATTGGGACATACCGTTTAAAGGAAAAATCTTGTTGCTTTTTTATTGATGGGATGTCAAACCACAAAACCATAATTTACAGGAAATAAAAAATCGCAATCCCATTGAACACTTTTGTTGGGATATTTTCTTTAGCACATCACCATTGTCGTAAGTTAATCATGTGTTTTATCCGTTTGAATTTTAAGTTAATTTAAAATGAATAATTCGAAAAATTAATAGGGACATAGATTACGTTTTTAGTTATGATTGCTTTATTCCGTGGATGAAAGAGGAAGCATTTATATACATCATGTATTCATTAAAATAAGACCTTTTTCTTTCATAAATTCATTGGTCGTTCATTAATTGTTGTATATGCGTAAATAGGTGCTGTTTATATATATTTTTTTCTATATAACCAAGAATTGAATATTTTGGTTACTTTAAATTAACATATAAATGGGATTTCCATTAAAAATTTAACTTAAAAAGTATGATTATATGACAAAAAAACTGAAATGCACATTACCTTAATTCTTCAAGGATTGATATCTTAAGATTAAAATCAAAATTAATAACTAACTCAAAAAATCAAATTTATGATTAAAAATTTACTAAAACTGGTGTTTGTGTTTTGTCTGCTGGGATTTCAGAACATTCATGCACAAAATACAGTAACGGGCACTGTTACCGATGGTAATAGTGGAATTCCTCTTTCGGGTGCAAATATTGTTGTAAAAGGAACCTCTAATGGTGTATCGACAGATTTTGATGGGAACTACAGTATAGAGGTTTCAGATCCGTCAGCAACATTGGTGTTTTCTTATATTGGTTATACGCCACAGGAAGTGGTTGTCAATAACCAAACTACCATTGATGTAGCATTAACGGAAGATGCCAGCCAATTGGATGAAGTGGTTGTGACCGCTTTGGGTATTAAAAAAGAGACAAAAGCTTTAGGGTACTCTTTGACTGAAGTTAAAGGTGAAGAGCTATCTGAAGTAAAACAGGTAAACGCCATTAATTCTTTACAAGGTAAAGTAGCTGGAGTAAATATTACTGGCGCTGCAACTGGCCCTTCTGGAACCAGTAAAGTGGTCATTCGTGGAGCCTCCACATTAAGTGGTACATCACAGCCTCTTTATATTGTGGATGGTATTCCAATCGATAACCAAAATTTAGGCTCTGCCAGTAGATGGGGGGGGGCTGATTTCGGAGATGGGATTTCCAGTATTAACCCTGATGATATTGAAACGATAAGTGTCTTGAAAGGTGGTGCGGCAGGAGCGCTTTACGGCTCTCGTGCTTCTGCAGGGGTGATAGTTATTACTACCAAATCTGGGAAGGCTCAAAAGGGATTGGGAGTTGAACTTTCCAGTTCAGTTCAATTTGAAACGGTCAATACTGACCTGTATGATTTTCAAACATCCTATGGACAAGGTCTTAATGGCGTTGCCCCTACTAGCCAGCAAGAAGCACTTGATGCAGGCATGCAGTCTTGGGGTGCCCGTTTGGGAAGTGTCGCTTCAGCCGTACAATTCGACGGCGAAAGTAGACCTTATACTTATACCGGTAATAATATAGATAGATATTACCAAGTAGCCAGTACTTTTATTAATACGGTTGCTATTAGTAAAGGTGGTGAAGATTACCATTTAAGATTTTCAGCAACCGATTTGACAAATGATGATATCACGCCAAATTCTGGGCTCAACAGAAAGTCGTTCTCATTAAATGGTGGTGCCGTTTTAGCTGATAAATTGACTTTGGATATCAACGGTAAGTATATCATTGAAGACGTAAATAATAGACCAAGAACTTCTGATTCTCCAGGTAATGGAAACTTTACAGTGGCATTATCAGGGCCTAACATTAATGTTAATGATTATAAACCAGGTTATACCGAAGACGGTACTGAGCTTAGGATTTCATCCAGTATCTATCATCAGAACCCTTATTGGTCAGCGTATCGATTTGAAAATGAAAGTAAGAAGAATAGGTTCATAGGATCAAGTACATTGCGATATGACGTGACGGATTGGTTATACGTTTTGGGTAGATTTGGTATTGACCAATATGTTTCAAGAATTACGGCAGTAGAACCTTATGGAACTGCTTATAAGCAATTGGGTGGAATGACCGAACAAACGTATAACGTAAGAACCGTAGATGCTGACTTTATTGTTGGTGTTAAAAAAGATTTGACTGAAGACATCTCCAATAAAACGATTTTGGGAGCGAACAGTAACACGTTTACCAATGAATTTACCAATTTGATAGGCAATGATTTTGTAATCCCTACTTTGGTGGATATAGCAAACGTTTCAAACAAAAATTATGAATATAAACTTGGCAGGGTAAAAAGAAATAGTCTCTATTTTTCTACAGAGTTTTCATACAAGGATTATTTATACTTGACTGTAACTGGAAGAAATGACTGGTTTTCAACTCTATCTGCTGCAGGTAAATCATCCCCCAACAACTATTTTTACCCATCCGCTAATGCCAGTTTTGTATTTTCTGATGCGTTAGAGATGCCTGAATGGGTTACTTTTGGAAAATTAAGAGCTGGTTATTCAGAAGTTGGTGGTGGAGCCAATGACCCATACAAATTAGCACTTTCTTATGCAATTACTGACACCTATTCTGGTACTGGGCCTAATGTGTCATTAGGCAGTATTGATGGTAACACGTTGGCAAACGCCGAACTTAAACCTTTTTCCAAGCAAGAATATGAAATAGGACTAGATATGAGGTTCTTCAGTAATAGAATTGGTCTTGATCTTGCATATTATAGCAACAAAACTACAGATGATATTGTTAATATTAGTACCTCAAGTGCTTCAGGTTATAATTTCGCAAGTGTTAATTTGGGAGAACTTACCAATAAAGGTATTGAAGTATTGTTAACAGGGAAACCAATAGTTGATCAAAACTTTAAATGGGATGTTAATTACAACCTTACTTATAACAAAAATGAAGTCAAAACTACCGATGAAGATGGTAACCCAATTTTCCCGGGAGATGCCGCCTATGGTGTTAATTCCCAGTCTGGATATATTGTAGGTTATCCTGCGGCCTCTATATATGGAACTACATTTATTCGTGATTCCCAAGGAAGGATCCAATACGAAAGTGATGGTACTCCAAGTGTAGGCCCAAATGAAGTCATTGGGCAAGGTGTAGCACCATGGGCTATGGGATTGACCAATACATTCACTTATAAGAATTTCAATCTATCTTTTTTAATAGATGCTAAATTTGGAGGCGATATTTTTTCAGGAACTACTGCTTTTGCCAATTACTATGGAGCAGGTAAAAACACATTGGTTGGCAGGGAAAATGGATTGACAGTTTCTGGAGTAGATGGATCTGGTAATGACTTTACCACGACCATTGCACCAGAAAATGTAAATATTTACTATCAAAAGCTTTACAGCATTGCAGAAGCTAATATGCAAGATGCCAGCTTTATAAAGTTTAGAGAGTTTAGTTTAGGATATAGCTTGCCTTCAAGCCTTTTAGATAAAACATTCATATCAAGTGCCAATATCTCTTTTATTGGCAGAAACTTGTTTTACCTGATGAAGAAGACAGAGAATATAGATCCGGAATCTGCTTACAATAATACCTTTGCAAATGGTATTGAGCGTTTTGGTTTACCTTCAACCAGAACTTATGGATTAAGTTTAAATGTTAAGTTTTAATAAAATATAGACAATGAAAAAATTAATAAATATAACCACCGCAGTAATATTACTCACCTTTGTAGGGGTATCCTGTGACGATGGGTTTGAAAAAATAAACACAGATCCAACCAAAGCCACTCAAATAGGTGTTGAATATAAATTTCCTAAGGCTATATTATATACCGCAGGACAACAGTACGAATCTTGGAGAGGTAATTTTATTTACTGCTCTACTATGGTACAACATTTGGCAAACACCCAGTCATATTGGAGTGGGGATAAATATTTCTATAATTCAGACTATTCCTCTGCATATTGGGATGCTAATTATCCACAAGGAATTAAAAGTATTGAGGATATGAAAGCTCAGTTGGAGGCTAGTGAACAAACAAGTTCTCCTGAATATGCTATGGTTAGGATACTAAGGGTCTTTGCCTATAGTAGAATAACAGATCTTTATGGTGATATTCCTTATAGCCAAGCTGCTAAAGCTTATATAGAAGGAATTTCCAGACCCGCATATGATAACCAAGAAGACATATATGCAGACATGCTAAATGAACTTGATGAGGCAGCAGCTTCATTAGGCAGTGGTACTGCTGATATAGGTGTGGCTGATATTCTTTATGCAGGGGATCAAGCAAAGTGGAAAAAATGGGCATATTCTTTAATGTTAAGATTAGGACTTCGCTTGGTTAAAGTTGATGCAAGTGCTGCACAATCCTGGGCAACAAAAGCTATAAGCGGAGGCGTTATGGAATCCAATGATGATATTGCTTATGTACAGCATGAACAAGGGAACGGGATTGTTCAAAACGGAAATGGAGAGGTGTTTTCGGCTGATAGGTCGGCTAGAATAAGTAAAACTTTTATGGATGCCTTACAAGGAGACCCTAGAATGAGGGTTTATGCAGCTTTGCCAGATGGGAATGAAGATATTGCTGTACAAAAGGGATTACCCAATGGTATGGACGGAACTTCGTTGCAGTCATATTCAGGAGGCGCTGATTTATCTACTTATTCTGAACCTAATAGCAATTACCTTCAAGGAGAAGATGCTCCTATGTTCTGGCAAACTTATGCAGAAGTAGAATTTATGCTTGCTGAAGCGGCTGAACGATGGGGTCTAGCCGGAGGCGATCCAGAGCCCCACTATAATGCTGGGGTTACTGCAGCCATGAAGTATCTTGCAATGTACGCTCCTGGTGCTACAATTACAGATACAGAAATAAGTGTTTATCTTGCAGCTCACCCATTTGATGCTGGCAATGCTTTAGAGCAGATTAACACACAATATTGGATAGCCACATTCCTTGATGAGTATGAGGCTTATGCCAACTGGAGAAGAACAGGATATCCAGTACTTACTCCGGTAAACTATCCGGGAAATGAAAGTAACGGTACGATTCCTAGAAGGCTTATTTACCCTACTAATGAGGTCGTTCTTAATGCAGAAAATTACAATGCTGCGATTTCATCTCAAGGGCCAGACAAATTTACAACAAGAATGTGGTGGGATGCTGAATAAAATATTTTGGCAGCATGTGTTTTAACATATTAAAAATTGATAGGAAAAGGAGGAGATATATTCTCCTTTTCCTCTTAATGCACAAATTATAATTAAATTTATTGGGTGTTCGATTCACAATATTTTTACGTTATTTATGACCAAATAATGGCTATCTTATCAAGTAAAAGTATGTATTAAAACCATTCATTATCTAATAAATAAGCTCGTGAAAAAAATTACAATAATATTTTTTTTAGCTATTGCTAAGTTAATAGGACAAAACACACCACTTTTTGAGTATATATCTTCGAAGAAATCGAAAATTGATTTCATAAATAAATTAAAAGCAACTGAGAACGAAAATTTCTTTATTTATGATAATTTTTATCAGGGTGCCGGTGTTGGCCTTGGAGATGTTAATAACGATGGGCTTCTTGATATTTATTTCTGTGGTAATCAAGAAAAGGATAGGTTATATATAAACAAAGGAAATTTTGTATTTGATGATATTACCAAAGAAAGCGGGATAGCAGACTTGGACACTGGGTGGTCATCTTCAGTTTCAATGATAGATATCAATAACGATGGTTTGTTGGACATTTATGTAACCAAGGAATTATATGATGACAAACCGGAGTGGAGAAGAAATAGATTATATCTTAATAAAGGAAGCAATAAATTTACTGAAGTTGCGGAAAAGGTTGGTCTTGGTGATACAACGAGAACACGTGGCGCTGCCTTTTTAGATTATGATTTAGATGGCGATTTAGACGTATTTCTTCTTCGTCAGCCTCCCAATCCCGGGATGTATTCAAAATATAAGCCCCTATCGGATAAAGGAGAATTAACGTCAGAAAAGTACGCTCCTCATTTATATGAGAACAAGGAAGGAGTGTTCTATGATGTTTCCAAAGAAGCCAATATATTAAGCCCATCATATGCAAATGCTGTTGCTGTTGGTGATTTTAACAAGGATGGGTACCCAGATATAGCTGTGGCCAATGATTTTGAAGCACCTGATGCATTATATATCAATCAAGGCAACAAAACTTTTGAGAATACTTCTAATACTGCATATAAACATACTTCTTATTACAGTATGGGAACAGATGTTGCCGATTTGAATAATGATTCATTCTTGGATGTTTTTACTGTAGATATGGTTGCAAATGATAATTTCAGGCTGAAGTCCAATATGAGTGGAATGAATCCAGATAAATTTTGGAAAACAGTAAATAAAGGTTGGAACTATCAGTACATGTACAACACATTGCAATTGAATAATGGAAATGGCACCTTTAGTGAAATAGGGCAATTAGCAGGAACCTCAAGCACAGATTGGAGTTGGACTCCTTTAATGGCAGATTTTGATAATGATGGATTAAAAGACATTTTTGTGACAAACGGTATTTTGAGAGACATAAGAAATACCGATGCTGATTTTAAGATTAAGCAATATATAAGCAAAAAAACACAAGATTATTTAAAAACCAAGGGTAACCTTGACTATTCAAAAATATGGGACGTTGTTGACTATGACGAAATGGCGAATATATATCCGTCAACCAAAATGCAGAATAAATCTTTCAAAAATATTAATGGTTATCAGTTACAAGATGTATCCAATGATTGGGGGATTGATAAAAAAACATTTTCAAGTGGGGCGGCTTATGGCGATTTGGACAATGATGGTGATTTGGACATTGTAATAAATAATGTCAATGAAGTGGCACATGTGCTTAAAAACAATTCAAAAAATAATTTTTTAAGAATAATATTAATAAATAATAAGACCACATCTGTTTTTGGTGCCAAGGCGACCATCTACTTCGGATCGGGGAAAAGTCAATTTGTAGAGACCACAAGTACAAGAGGTATGTTTTCCACAAGTGAACCCTATATTCATTTTGGTTTAGGAAGTAATGAGGCAGTCGATAGTTTAATTGTCGTTTGGCCAAATTTAAAACAATCAAAACTGTATAACCCAACTATAAATCAAACTATAAAATTATCCAGCGACAAAGCTTTAGACGTAAAAGAAGGTGTAACAAAAAAAGAGAACCATCCTTTTTTTGTTGATCAAACAAAACTTTCTAAGATAAAATTTATACACAAAGAAAATGATTTTGATGATTTTAAATATCAAGTATTGCTACCTCATAAGCTCTCACAATTTGGACCCGCATTAGCAATAGATGATGTCAATAATGATGGCCTTAAAGATGTTTATGTGGGTGGGGCCGCTGGGTTTTCGGGACAACTCTTTATTCAAAACCATGATGGGAATTTTGAGAGTTCTCCGATAGCCACCTTTGAAAATGACAGATATTCAGAAGATTTGGACGCAGTGTTTTTAGATGTGGATAAAGATGGAGAT
The DNA here is from genome assembly GCA_036396455.1 of Flavobacteriaceae bacterium. Lineage (GTDB taxonomy): Bacteria > Bacteroidota > Bacteroidia > Flavobacteriales > Flavobacteriaceae > Geojedonia. Next base: position 9,900 of record DASWKU010000525.1, on the reverse strand, counting down.
CAAGATTTATATGTCGTGAGTGGCGGGAATGAATATGAAAAAGGAGATGACAGTTATAAGGATAGGCTATATATTAATGATGGCAAAGGGAATTTTCTGAAAGACACAAAAGGGTTAAATAGTGAATGTATAAGTGGAAGTGTTGCAGTTCCTGAAGATTTTGATGGTGATGGCGATTTGGATATTTTTGTTGGAGGTAGGCTATCACCACATGATTATCCATCGCCGACAAATAGTCAACTTTTGGAAAATTGGAATGGAAAATTAATTGATGTTACCAAAAAGAAAGCCCCAGAATTATTGGACATCGGTATGGTTACTGATGCCATTTGGTCAGATTTCGACAATGACAACGACCTCGATTTAATTGTAGTGGGCGAATGGATGCCAATAACTGTATTTAGAAATAATGACGGTAATTTTAGTAAAGAGATCATCCCAAGCCTTGCAAATACAGAGGGCTGGTGGTTTAGTATTGAGCAAGGCGATTTTGATAATGATGGAGACCTAGACTTTATTGCTGGGAATTTGGGGCTGAACTATAAATATAAAGCATCGGAAGAGGCTCCATTCGATGTATATTATGGCGATTTTGATGGCAATAATAGTAATGATATTGTTTTGGGTTATTATCAAAAAAACAAGCATTATCCTGTACGCGGATTCTCGTGCTCATCACAACAAGTACCTGAATTAAAACATGACATAAAGAAGTACGATATCTTTGCCTCTCTAGAAATTCAAGATATATATGGAGAGAAAAAATTGGATAAGGCCTTGTATTATAAGGCACAAACGTTTGCAACATCTTTTATTGAGAATCTAGGAAATAATGAATTTAAAATTTCTAAACTGCCTGTAGAGGCTCAATTTTCAAGTGTGAACGATATTGTAGTAGAAGACTTCAATTTAGATGGGAATTTAGATGTTGTGTTGGTTGGAAATTTATTTGTCTCGGAAATTGAAACCACTCGAAATGATGCTGGAACAGGTTTGCTATTACTTGGTAATGGAGATACAAGTTTTAGAGCATTAAATCATTCGGAAAGCGGACTTTTTGCAAATAACGATGCAAAAAAGGCAAAGTTGTTGAAAGATGGAAACCAAAAATTGATTTTAATCGCTAACAACAATGATGTCTTACAAGTGTTTAAAGTTGGTGAATATGATAATCACAAAACCAATTAACTTTTGATGTATAATTTCCTTTAGAGTGTTCTTTAATTTAGAGTTTACCATCATTAGTCTTTACTTCCCCGTTATTGGTCGAATTAATTTAGTTTTTGAATACTTTTTTCGTTCATTTAATCTTAATCACATTAATATGAGTAATTAGTTGATTAAAGTTTAAGTGTTGATAGGAGTTTGAATTAGCAATTAATTAGCTTAAAAGAAGGACCATGTAACATGATCCTTCTTTTTTTATAACACTATCCAGCAAAGTGTGTAAAGTTTAAAAGCAAGGGTCGCGACCCTTGTCATTTTTTCTATTTACACAGTTTATGAGATAGTCCTTTTTTTATCAAAAAAGGCACTTTTAGGATAGTACCATCCCATCAAAATTGACAATTATTTTAAAAACTCCTACCAGGATATTCTGCGAAAAAGGATTCAAAACAACCTCTATCTGAAACGGTTATAAAACATTGCTTTTTGTCTTTACCTCCAAAAGCGATATTGGTGGGTTTTTTCCCTTTTAAGGTAATTTCTCTAATAATCTCTCCATTTGGAGATAAAACAACCACAGTGCCTTTATCGTATCTGCACACATATAAGTTGCCTCTGATATCGCAACGCATTCCGTCCATTCCGAAATTAGTAAAAGATTTAAAAAGTTTTTTATTATTTACGGTTCCGTCGCTTTCAATATCATAAACCCAGATATTTCGTTGTGCAGATTCATTAACATATAGTTTTTTCCCGTTTGGACCTACTTCAATACCATTGGTTGTGCCCATGTTTTTCTCTAAAAGAATAAATTTTCCATCAGAAACCATCCATAAATTACCAGTTTCTTTTTCCCAATTTGGATCGCTGGCATATAATGTTCCATTAGGAGATATGGCAATGTCATTGGGTTGGTTCAATATTGGATCATGAGCATAAACAATAGCTTCTGTTGTCCCTTTTTTAATCCGTAATATATTATGCTTAGTATAATCAGCAATGTACATATTATCGCCTTTGTCAAATCGCATTCCATTTCCTATGCTACCATCTGGAAGTGTTGCAAACAAAGTACTCTCTCCTTTTTTGTTTACGATACCAATCGTGCCATCTTTTTTATAATTTACTGCGTATAAATTACCTTGACTATCCACTGCAGGACCTTCAATACCTTCTGTGAACATAAATTCTTTGGTAAAGTCAATACTCTTATTGCTTAATTTTTCTTTTTGACATGAATAAAGAATGATTGCAAATAAAAACAGTATAAATAATATTCTATTTTTCAAAATGTTAATCACTCATTGTCGAGGTTAATTTCTTCAGACCTGGTACAATGGCCAATTCAGTGTCGGCAGTGGGCATGCTTAATTCCTTTAAAAGTTCTTGGGCATAAAGATAATTTGCCGAATCAAATTTACTTTGTTGTAATTGTCCCTTTAAAATTGAAGAAATTTCAGCTAGATTTTGAGATAAGGAAGCTATCTCATTAAGCATGGGATTGTTGTTGATTTTAATGAATTCAGCATTATTTTGTATCCATTTATCAAATAAACTTATCAATATGGTTTTTGTCTCTTCAGTTGGATGTTGCAAATAGTGATCAACATTTTCGTTGAAATATCTTGCGTCAACAGCATCGGTATTGCATGCATCAACAAATTGTGTAAAAGGTGAGTATGATTTGTATTCGGTGCCTCCCTTGTTTCTTTGATAGGCTTTTAAAGGCTCGCAGATTCCAGTTAGGTTTATTAGCGACGATATGTTTTGGTAGTTACTTATGTTGCGCAATATGACATCTCTGTTCCTTATATGTGTAATTCCCAGTTCTTCAAGTCTATTGCTCACAGTTTGCAATCTCTTATACATATTTTTTACATCCTTAACATTTTTGTCCGACCAAAACCGTTCGGCAATAGCAGCGGTTCTTGGCCAAATTCTAGAATCTATTGTTAACGGTGTCACTAATTCACCCCACATTGCCGCTTCTCCTCCCAAAATGTTCTTTAATTGCTCATCTGTTAAACCATTGCTTTCAACAATAGGTTCATTATTATAATGATCGGTTACAGAATTTAATAGGTCAATATAATACCCTTTAGAAAGCACTGTTTTATAACCTTGCTTTGCTGCTTTTAACATCGACTCTTTTCCTCTCCATGAATGGATAACAACATCTTTAGGCAAATTTGGTTGAAAAATTTCGTCCCAACCCATCATTATCTTATTATTTTTTTTAAGTATTTCTAGAACCTTAATGTTGAAATAGTTTTGTAATTCATGATTTGTCTTCAAATCATGCTTCTTTTTAAAAGCTTGTATCTCTTTATTTTCGTCCCAATGCTTTCCTTCATTTTCATCACCTCCAATATGGAAATATTTATCTGGAAAAAGCAGTGCCATTTCAGAAAAAACATCGTTTAAAATCCCATAGGTCTTATTGTTTGTAGGGTCCAGAGTTGGATCAAATATACCAGCATAACGTTCTATCTCGTATATAGTGTCCTTACTTGCAATTTCTGGATATGCTACTAGCCATGATGTGGCATGTCCCGGAATATCAAATTCAGGAACTACCCGTATGCCTAAATCAGATGCATATTGTACCAGTTCTTTTATTTCATTCTGTGTATAGTATTGTTTATCAGATCCCAATTCATGAAGTTTGGGCCATGAGTTTACTTGTACCCTAAATCCTTGATCGTCTGTCAGATGCCAATGAAAAACATTAAGTTTCACTAAAGCCATGGCATCTAAATTTCGTTTTAGCACATCTAGGGGTTCATAATGTCTTGCAACATCAATCATTAAACCTCGCCAAGGAAATCGTGGTGCATCATTTATAATTGCACCTTGAAAAAAGAATTCGGTCTTGGTATTGGAGCTCAACTGTAATAATGTTTCTAAAGCTCTTAATACCCCAATGTCTGTAACAGCATTGATAGTAATTTGCATACTTGTTACAACCAATTCAAAAGATTCGTCTTCATTAATTTCTAATTTGCCAGGCCTTTCAAAATTTATTAATAGGGATGGGTTTTTAACCTCTGAAGTATCTACCGCAAATCCTTTTTGGATAAAAACGCCAGTTCTACCTGATAATCTTCTTAAAAAACTTGTGGTTGATTTAAATATTTTCGCATTTTCAATATCGTTTACAGCTATTGTGAAATGACGATCAATTATAAATTTTTGGCTGTTATCGGTAATTTCTTTGGGCCAGGGCATTAAATCGTATTTCTGCATTAATTCATTTTGAGAAATACTGCTTAGCGTAACCAAGCAAAGAAGAAATGATATGATATATCTCATGCTCAAAAATGATGGCGTTTAAAGGCCTCAATGGCAGCATAATCGGCCAAGCCCAGATCGTTATATTTTTTGGCTGTAAGCCTGTTCCTGTCCTCAACACGCACCCAAAATTCCCTGGAATCATCACCTTGGAACATAACACCATCTTTTTGTGATTGGTGATAAAAAATGGCATGCCGTTTCCTTAACACCTGGTCAGGGCTCATAGGGACGGCCATATCAATTTCATAGGATTCCCATTCATGCCAAGCACCGCGGTACAACCAAACCCAGCAATTATCCATATAAGAATTGTGCTTTAACTTTTCTAATGACCCAAACAATGCATCTAAACATACTTTATGGGTGCCATGTGGATCTGTTAAGTCGCCGGCCGCATATATTTGATGGGGTTTAATATGTTCAATTAAACTGCACATGATATTAATATCTTCCTTGGTAATCCTATTTTTTTTAATTGTACCTGTTTCGTAGAAAGGAAGATCCAAAAAGTGGACATGTGAATCGTCCAATCCTAAATATCGAGTTGCTGCCAGTGATTCACTTCGTCTAATAAGTGCTTTCAATTTTCTAACCTCAATGGAATCAATATCATTTTCTGTTTTTCTTTTGAGAAAATCAATAATTTTGGAAGTTTCAGATACATTTGAATTAAATGCCTTGGAAATTTCAGCAAATTTTAAGGCTTCTTCATTGGAAACAGCAATATTTCCTGAAGTTTGATAAGCAACATGAACCTCATGGCCTTGCTCAACGAGCCTATCAAAAGTACCTCCCATAGAGATGACATCATCATCGGGATGTGGGCTAAAAATTATGACACGTTTCTTTGCTGGAATGGCCCGCTCTGGCCTATTGGAATCGTCGGCATTAGGCTTGCCACCTGGCCAACCTGTAATGGTATGCTGTAACTTGTTAAACATTTTAATGTTTAGGTCATAGGCTGTACCTTCTTCGTTCAGGAGACTCGACATCCCATTATCGCTGTAATCTTTTTCAGTTAACTTAAGAAAAGGTTTTTTGGTTAATTGGCATAACCAAACTACTGCTTTTATTTTTAAATCTTCAGTCCATAAACATGAAGTTACCAACCAGGGAGTTTTAACCCTTGTCAATTCTGATGAAGCCTCTTTATCTAAAACAAAGGTTATGTTCTGGTGTTCTTGAAGATAGCTTGCCGGGACATTGGATGAAATCTCACCTTCGATAGTTTTTTTAAGTATTTCGGCTTTATTGATTCCCCATCCAAGCAACACAATTCTTTTAGCATTTCTAACAGTTCCTATTCCCATGGTAATGGCCTTTCTAGGGACATTATCTATGCCTAGAAAAGCATGTGCTGCATCAATACGGGTAATATGATCCAGTGTAATGCTTCTAGTGGCCGAATTAAAATGGGAACCAGGCTCATTAAATCCGATATGCCCGGTCCTTCCGATTCCTAGGAGCTGAAAATCAATACCTCCATAAGATTTGATCTTCATTTCATAATCTATACAATATTGGTATAAATCTTCGCTATTTGTACTTCCGTCAGGGATGTTAATGTTTTCAGGAAGAATATTTACATGGTCAAATAAATGCTCATGCATGAAGTGGTGATAACTTTGAATATTACTCTTATCCATTGGATAATATTCATCTAAATTGAACGTAGTGACATTTGCAAAACTTAAGCCCTCTTCTTTATGCAATCGAACGAGTTCTTCGTAAACCTTGATAGGTGAAGATCCAGTAGCAAGACCTAGCACGCAGGATTCATTTAACTCATTTTTTTTACGAATTAAATTGGCTATCTCATTGGCCACTAATATTGATGCTTCTTGAGAAGATTCAAAAATCACATTATGGATTTTTTCAAAACGTGTCTCCTCAAACTTTCCCGGTTCTTTATATGCAATACTATTATAATCTACGATATCGGATATCATTGTAAAACCATTTGTTTTTTCAACTACTACTCTAAATATGAGATAGACTATCAATCTTAAAGATTCTAACAGCTAATCTCACGACATGATCTTTTTCGAACTAACGAGGTGATCAATGCATTAAATCAAAATTATTAATTAATAAAATAGTTATAAAAAAATATATATGAATGACAACTTTTGGCAGGTAGACGACATGGAATAGCTTATGAGTGATTTACAAAAAATAATCAACCTATAATTTTATTGTTATTTAGCAATTATATCGTTAAAATTGTCACATATTTAACAAAAAAAGTTGTAAAAAGTAACTCAAACCAAGAGGCATCAAAATATTCAAAAAAAATATAGCATTTACAATTCCTTTCAAATACCATGTTCTGTTTTGGATAGGCTATTTTGCTTTTAATGTAATTAGATGGGGAAGCTATTTTCACGATTATTGGTATTCCTTAAAATCTAACCTAGTCGAGTTTCCCATACATATTGTGGTTGTTTATATTAATATTTATTATTTAATACCAAATTTAATATTAAGAAAAAAGTATTGGTCCTATTTAAGTTCATTGATCGGTATTTTAGCTTTGGTTTATTTGGTCAGAACGGGCTTAAATTATATTTTGGTAACAAAAGAGATATGGCCCGAGGCTGAAGACTCAGGAAAATTTCTTGAAGTAAATCATGTTATCGCTGTTGTTTTGGGCGAACTATATGTTATTGGATTTGTGACCGCCATTAAATTGGTTATTGACTGGGCAATTGAAAAAAGGCGCAATGAGGATTTGGCAAAACTCCAAATGAATACTGAACTCAAATACTTGAGGACCCAAATACAACCACACTTTTTTTTTAATACCCTAAATAATCTATATGCATTAACGCTTAAAAAATCAGAAAATGCCCCACGACTTGTCCTTAAATTATCAGATATGATGCAATATGTTTTGTATGAGGTTGAGGGTTCAAAAGCGGGCCTGTTCCAGGAAATAAACCATATAAATAATTTTTTGGACATTCAGCACTTAAGATTTCCTGAAAGAATAGAATCAGAAATGGATATTACAGGAGATATTGATGATATAGAAGTTCCTCCTTTATTGTTTTTATCATTTGTGGAAAATTGTTTTAAACATGGTTTAAGTGAAGAACATAAGATTGTTATTCGAATGAGTTTTGAAGTCACTAATGATAATTATTTAGTCTTTAAATTATCTAACAGTTTTGATCCGAGTAAGAATGAAGAGAGCAAGCATGGTATAGGATTACAAAATGCTGAACGCAGATTGCAACTCCTTTTTGCAAGCAACTTTAATCTTAATGCAAAAATCATAGAAGACACGTATAACTTATTTTTAAAGATTCCCATTTAATGAAAATACGATGCATCATAATAGATGACGAACCATTGGCCATTCAAGTGGTCGAAGATCATTTGAAGAACTTTGAGAATATTGAAATTGCCGGCACTTTTAACAGTGCATTAAAGGCATTTAACATCTTGCAACAAGAACGGATTGACGTTATTTTTCTGGATATTAATATGCCCCAAATGAGTGGTTTTGTTTTTATTGAAAACCTTAATTATAAGCCATTAATAGTTATTACCACAGCTTATAGGGAATATGCTGTAAAAAGTTTTGAACTGGATATACTGGATTATCTGGTGAAACCAATACCCTTTAATAGATTTTTAAAAACGGTAAATAAAATATACCAGCACATTTATTTACATAATAGTGGAGCGGATGCAACTCTATATGTGGAACCGCATATTTTTTTGAAAGTAAATAAAAAACTTATTAAAGTTAACCTTAATGATATTTTTTATGTGGAAAGCTTAAAAGATTATATCAAGGTCATAACCAAACTCGGTGATTATGTAGTGCATAAATCACTGACCGCAATTACTGAAGAATTGCCACAGTCCAGTTTTATTAGAATCCATCGTTCTTTTACGATTTCAATTAATAAAATTTCGGCTATAGAGGGTAATATAATTGAAATTGCTGACAAGAAAATTCCCATAGGAAGAAATTATATTAAACACACCAAAGAACGTATTTTGCACATTACTGAAGACAACGAAAACTAAATTATAATGGTTAATTTATCCGCATTTGACTACACAATTATTGTTATATTTTTTTCCATTACCTTATTTATTGGTGTTTGGGTATCCAAAAAATCTGGTAAAGATTCGGGTGAATTTTTCCTTTCAGGAAGGACCATGCCTTGGTGGCTCCTTGGTCTATCCATGGTTGCAACAACGTTTTCTACGGATACACCCAACTTGGTCACCGATATTGTTAGAACCAACGGTGTCTCCGGAAATTGGGCTTGGTGGGCTTTTTTGATCACGGGCCTTTTAACGGTATTCGTTTATGCCAAGCTCTGGCGTAAGTCGAACGTCAATACCGATTTGGAGTTTTACGAGCTGAGGTATGGTGGTGCACCAGCACGTTTTTTAAGGAAATTTCGAGCCATATATTTAGGAATTATTTTTAATGTCATTACCATGTCGGCGGTAACATTGGCCGCCATAAAAATTGGAGGCATCATGTTAGGTTTGGCACCGTGGCAAACGGTCATTAGTGCAGGATTGATTACCGTAACCTTTAGTGCTTTGGGAGGCTTTAAGGGTGTGGTCTATACTGATTTTATATTGTTTTTTGTCGCTATGGTAGGAGCCATTGGAGCGGCTTATTATTTGGTCAATATCCCTGAAGTAGGTGGGATTGAAGCACTATTGGCAAACAAAAATGTGGCTGATAAACTCTCCATATTGCCTGATTTTAGTGATACAAATGCTTTGATAGTATTGTTGATTATCCCTTTGGCAGTGCAATGGTGGAGTTCTTGGTATCCAGGTGCTGAACCTGGAGGAGGTGGTTACATTGCACAGCGCATGTTGGCGGCCAAAAACGAAAATCATGCGATAGGGGCAACATTTTTCTTTAATATCATGCATTATGCTTTACGTCCTTGGCCATGGATTTTGGTAGCTTTGGCCTCCTTGGTTGTATTTCCTGATATTGCCAGTATACATGAGGCATTTCCAAATATCGCTGAAGACAAACTGGGTCATGATTTGGCATATTCAGCTATGTTGACAAAATTGCCCAACGGATTGTTGGGCTTGGTTTTGGCCTCTTTGGTAGCGGCCTATATGAGCACCATTTCAACACAATTAAATTGGGGATCCTCTTATATTGTTTTTGATTTTTATAAACAGCAAATCAATCCTAATGCATCCGAGAAGCGTTTGGTTGCTGTTGGAAGAATTTCAACTGTTGTCCTAATGGTGCTTAGTGCCATTGTAGCACTGCTTTTACAAAACGCCTTGCAATTGTTCAATTTATTGTTGGTTTTTGGTGCCGGAACAGGGCTCATCTTTATCCTGAGATGGTTTTGGTGGCGCATCAATGCATGGAGCGAGATCACCGCCATGTTCGCTTCTGGAATCGTGTCATTGGTTTTGACAATTCCATCG